>NZ_JBANAZ010000002.1:0-281490 GCF_059803455.1 Bradyrhizobium sp. UFLA05-108
GCCACGAAAGACCTTGCTCTTTCAAACCCCAGCTGAGAAGTTCGCAGAATGTGTTGCGGCGATGAGTTGAACCCGCCGGGCAAGGCGGACATCGGCTAACCAAACCCGCCGCTACATTTCTCGAAATGAGCCGTTGCTGCCCTCAATGGAAGTCGCCATGCTCCGAGCCAATCACCGCACTGGAGGGTCACCAATTCCGTGAATAGTTTCATTCCCGCGATTCTTCCGCGCGGCAAAGGGCACCAGTTTGTCTTGTATGGCGACTCCTGTTCGGGCGCCCCAGGTGCATTGCACGAAGAGACCTTCGCCTCGGTCAACGCAGCTGTTCAACGTCTGCAGCCGCAGCCCGAATTCATTCTCTTTCCAGGCGATGAGATCATCGGCCTAACGCCGGATGCGGACGTTCTGCGCGCGCAGTGGCGACATTGGTTCGACACGGAAATGGCGTGGCTCGACCGTGCGGCTATCCCCATCTGGCACACAACCGGAAATCATACGACCTACGACCTGATGAGCGAGGCGGTGTTCCGCAGCTTTCTTAATTTGCCGAATAACGGACCGCCAGGGCAAGCTGGTCTCTCCTATTTCGTACGGCGCGGCGAGCTTTTGATGGTATTCGTCAACACGCTCTGGAGCGGGCTCGGAGGTGAGGGCCATGTCGAGATCGACTGGCTCGAAGCAACGCTGAGAGCTCATGGCGATGCCCGACATAAGCTCGTTCTTGGTCATCATCCGGTGTTTCCCGTCAATGGCTTTGCCGGCGCCTATCAGCGCGAGATCGGCCACGAATACGCTCGTCCGTTCTGGGACGTTCTTGTGAACGAAAACGTCCTTGCCTACCTGTGCAGCCACATCCTTGCTTTCGACGTGCAGGCGCACAGCGGCGTCCTGCAAATCTGCACCGCAGGCGCCGGAACGGCTCACAGAATGCCGGAAGGCGTTGAATATCTGCACTGCGTCCAGGCCGCGCTTGACGAGCAGGGCCTGCGTTATCAGGTGCTCGATACCGGCGGCGCCGTAAGGGAGAGGATGGAATGGCCGCTGCCCAATCCAGATCCCGCCCTGTGGAGGCAACTGCCGCTCGGAGAAGTGGAAGCGATGTTCAGTGGACGTGTGCCGAGCGGATCCAGGATTGAGCTGCGACTGGCAGGGCAGAGCGCCACGATCGACGTTGCATCGGCGCAGACAATCTTCACGGCTTTCGCGCCAAGCTCAATCGCGCCGTTCTGGTTGGGACTTCGGGGGCCGAAGCAAACCCTGACAGCCATCGTCGGTCGTGATCCGGGGCGCAGTCCGTCCTATTGGTTTGGACCTGATCTTGCAGGAGGTGAAAGTTTCGATATCCACGTCCTCATCTATCCGGATATGGGCCCTGGCGGCTTGCTGTACCGCCACCACACCACGCCGTATTGGTCGTCCTTCGACTCTGCGACCGCGCGAGGATTAGAGCAGCTTTCTTGGCCTCAGCGTTGGGCCATCGGTCAGGGACAGAGCGGCAGTGAAGACCGCCCGTTTAGAGGTACAGCGTTGAATCTCCAAATCGTGCCGACAGAGACTTCATGAGCTGCGCCGAACCGAGCCGACATGAAATTCAGATCTTTTTGCAGGGGCGTGGCGCCAAGCAGCGGCCGGGCACGTGGTGCAAATCGCACTAAGGTGCGTCCGCCTTGTGCGGATGTCGTGACGTTTGCGGACATCAGGCGGGGGAAACTCTGCGATGGTGAACTTTTGCCACTGATTTGCCCGACGCGTCAAGCGATTTCGTAAAATCAGCAGGCCGTGTGCGGGCGATCCTCGGCTACTTTGCATGGGGTTGTTTTTCAGATTTTGATGGAAGCCCCGAAGCGGGAAATCGGGTACACAAAAAAGGGCCGCCTCAACAGACGGCCCTTTCGTTTCTCGTCCAAGCGCTTCCGCTTACTCCGCGGCCTGCTTCTGCGGCGGATCGAGCGCGCCGGACTTGTGGATGTCGGCGACCTGGTGATCCGAGAAGCCGAGCACGCTGCGCAGGATCTCGTCGGTGTGCTCGCCGAGCAGCGGCGAGCGCTGCACGTCGCTCGGTGAGTCCGACAGCTTGATCGGGTTGCCGACCGAGATGTACTTGCCCCGCGTCGGATGGTCGACTTCGACCACGGTGCCGGTCGCGCGCAGCGACTGGTCTTCGGCGATCTCCTTCATCGACAGGATCGGGCCGCAGGGGATGTCGTCCTTGTTGAGGATCTCCATCGCCTCGAACTTCGTCTTCGTCATCGTCCACTGCTCGATGCGGGCGAAGATCTCGTTGAGCCGCGGCAGGCGGGCTGCGGGCTTTGCGTAGTTCGGATCGGTCTTCCAGGTCGGCTCGCCGATCACGTCGCAGATCTTCTCCCAGACCGGGGCCTGGGTGATGAAGTAGATGTAGGCGTTGGGATCGGTCTCCCAGCCCTTGCACTTCAGGATGCGGCCGGGCTGGCCGCCGCCGGAATCGTTGCCGGCGCGCGGCACGGCATCGCCGAACGGAATGCCTTCGCCGAACTGGCTGTACTCCTTGAGCGGACCGTGGGCGAGGCGCTGCTGGTCGCGCAGCTTGACGCGCGCGAGGTTGAGCACGCCGTCCTGCATCGCGGCCGTGACGCGCTGGCCCTTGCCCGAATGCGTGCGCTGATAGAGCGCGGTGACGATGCCGAGCGCGAGATGCAGGCCGGTGCCGCTATCGCCGATCTGCGCGCCGGTGACGAGCGGCAGGCCGTCGCGGAAGCCCGTGGTCGAGGCGGCGCCGCCGGTGCACTGCGCGACGTTCTCATAGACCTTGCAGTCCTCGTACGGCCCGGGACCAAAGCCCTTGATCGAGGCGACGATCATCTTCGGGTTGATCGCCTGAATCTTCTCCCAGGGGAAGCCCATGCGGTCGAGCACGCCGGGGCCGAAGTTCTCGACCAGCACGTCGCACTTCCTGATCAGTTCGGTGAGAACCTCCTTGCCCTTGGGGTTCTTGGTGTCGAGCGTGATCGAGCGCTTGTTGTGGTTCAGCATGGTGAAATACAGGCTGTCCACGTTCGGGATGTCCTGGAGCTGGCCGCGGGTGATGTCACCGACACCCGGACGCTCCACCTTGATCACGTCGGCGCCGAACCATGCCAGCAACTGCGTGCAGGTCGGCCCCGACTGGACGTGGGTGAAATCGAGAATGCGAACGCCCGTGAGCGCCTTGGTCATCGTGTCTGCTCCTTTTACTATTTGTTGCCGTCATGCCCGCGAAGGCGGGCATCCAGTATTCGCCGTCAATTCAGTCGGGCTCAGCGTTCGCCATCAGGGATGGTCCGGCGATTACTGGGTTCCCCGCCTGCGCGGGGAATGACCCGGTCGGTGCTCACTTCTTCTTCTGCAAGACGCTCTGCGGATTGAGATTGCCGATGCGGCCGCTCTCCGAGCCTGCCGCCGGATCGATCACCGCGTTGATCAGCGTCGGCTTGCCCGAGCTGATGGCCTCGTTGACTGCGCGCTTCAGCTCATCCGGCGAGGTCGCGTTCACGCCGACGCCGCCAAAGGCTTCCATCATCTTGTCGTAGCGTGCGCCCTTGACGAACACGGTGGTCGCGGGATCTGCGTTGGCGTTGTTGACGTCGGTGCCGCGATAGATGCCGTCATTGTTGAAGATGACGACGCAGATCGGCAAATTGTAGCGGCAGATGGTCTCGACCTCCATGCCGGAGAAGCCGAAGGCGCTGTCGCCTTCCACCGCGAGCACGGGGTTGCCGGTCTCGAGCGCGGCAGCAATCGCCTGGCCCATGCCGATCCCCATCACCCCCCAGGTGCCGACGTCGAGACGCTTGCGCGGCTTGTACATGTCGATGACGCCGCGGGCGAGGTCGAGCGTGTTGGCGCCCTCGTTGACGAGGATCGCGTCCGGATGCTCCTTGATGACGTTCTTCAGCACGCCGAGCGCGCCGTGATAGTCCATCGGCGACTTGTTGTTCATGAGCTTCGGCGCCATCTTGGCGACGTTCTCTTCACGCTTGGTCGAAACAGCCTTGGTCCATTCGGACGGCGGCACGGTCCAGCCCGCAGCCATCGCCTGGTTGAAGGCGGAGACGACGGAGCCGATGTCGCCGACGACCGGCGCGACGATCTCGACGTTGGAGTCCATCTCCTTCGGCTCGATGTCGACCTGGATGAATTTCTTGGGCGCTTCGCCCCAGCTCTTGCCCTTGCCGTGCGAGAGCAGCCAATTGAGCCGCGCGCCGATCAGCAGGACGACGTCGGACTCTTTCAGCACCGTCGAGCGGGCGGCTCCAGCGCACTGCGGATGGGTGTCGGGGAGGAGGCCCTTGGCCATGCTCATCGGCAGGAAGGGGACGCCGCTCTTCTCGACGAAGCTCTTGATCTCCTCGTCGGCCTGCGCGTAGGCAGCGCCCTTGCCGAGGATGATGAGGGGACGTTTCGCGCTCTTTAGAACATCGAGCGCGCGCTTGACCGACGCAGGCGAGGGGATCTGTGCGGGCGAAGCATCGATCACCTTGACCAGCGACTTCTGGCCGGCATCGGCGTTCATGACCTGGCCGAACAGCTTGGCCGGCAGGTCGAGATAGACGCCGCCGGGACGGCCGGAGACCGCGGCGCGGATGGCGCGAGCCAGACCAATGCCGATGTCCTGGGCGTGCAGCACGCGATAGGCCGCCTTGCACAGCGGCTTTGCGACCGCAAGCTGATCCATCTCCTCATAGTCGCCCTGCTGGAGGTCGACGATCTCGCGCTCGGAAGAGCCCGAGATCAGGATCATCGGATAGCAATTGGTGGTGGCGTGAGCCAGCGCAGTGAGGCCATTGAGGAAGCCGGGCGCGGAGACGGTGAGACAGACGCCGGGCTTCTTGGTGAGGAAACCTGCGATTCCCGCCGCGTAACCGGCGTTCTGCTCGTGACGGAAGGAGATCACGCGGATGCCCGCGGCCTGTGCCATGCGGCCCAAATCCGTGATCGGGATGCCCGGCACATTATAGATGGTGTTGATGCCGTTCAGCTTGAGCGCGTCGATGACGAGATGAAAGCCATCCGTCAATTCCTGCTCGGTGCCCGGTGCTTCGGACTTGGTCGCGGTATTCAGCATGGGCCTTGTCTCCCTGGTCTCAAGGTCGTTGGGGCGAATTGTTCGCCCTTCTGGTGAAGTTGCTGGCTCAACAGCTACGTGAATAGTTCCTGGCCATGCGCTTCGACGTAAGCCGCAAGGCCAAGGGTGTGATCGCGAGCGCGCTTCTCGGCGAGCTCGGTGTCGCGCGCTTCCAGCGCTTCGATGATGCCGAGATGCTCGGGCAGCGAGGTCGCGGTACGGTCCTTCCGTCCGATCGTCAGTTGCCGGTAGCCGCGCACGTGCAGCAGAAGGTCGTTGGTGAGGTCGACCAGGATCGGCGATTCCGACAGCGAGATCAGCGCCTGGTGGAAGGCGATGTTGGCGCGCGAATATTCCTCGATGTGATCCTCGGGTAGGCGATCCTTGCCGAAATCCTTGAAGTAGTCGCGCAGCGCCGAAATGTCCTTCTTGCGCGCGGTGGTGGTGATCAGGCGCGCCGCCATGCTCTCCAGCGCCGCCCAGGCGCGGATCATGTCGACGATCTCGCTCTTGGTCCTACGCACCACCATGATACCCCGGCGCGGCACGGTCTTCACAAAACCGTCCTGCTCGAGCATCGCGATCGCTTCGCGGATCGGCGTGCGGCTCACGCCAAGGCGTTCGGACAGCGCGCGCTCGTCCAGCATCACCGGCTCGGGCGTCGAATAGATGTCCATCTTGAGGATCGCTTCCTTCAAGGCGTCATACGCCTTGTTCTTGAAGCTGCTCTCCGGGGCAATACGGACGATTGCGAGATCTGCCTCGGCCATGTTGGGCGATGCCTTGATTTGCTTCACGACGATTCTCCTCCTCAGGGGGAGTCGTCTTTTACAGGAATATTTACCGAAATGTTTTTGGCATACCACATGCCAGAATGTCAAGCTGCCTATTTTTTGCGGCGTTCGGACCCATCCCCCGCCTTGACAAGTTGGCTTCTGGCATACCAAATGCCATCGCCAGCCATTTTTGATCCAAACCGGCGGAATAAACTCGGGCTTTCTGCCCCTCCGTTCCGCGGCATGGAACAAGGCGCGGCGAATGGCAAGCATCACGGGCAGCCGCAATGTGCGCGCCTTGCAAAGCAAGATCTGAGGTCAAGGGAGAAACCACATGTCGAATTCCAAAGATGCCGTCCGCAGGGTGCTTGACCAGGTCAAGGCGGACAACCGCACCAGCCTGACGGCCCCCGAAGGCAAGCTCGTCTGCGATGCCTACGGCATTCCGGTGCCGAAGGAGGGGGTCGCGAAGTCGGCCGGTGAGGCCGGCAAGATGGCTTCCTCCATGGGCTTCCCGGTCGTGATGAAGATCGTCTCGCCCGACATTCTCCACAAGACTGAAGCCGGTGGCGTCATCGTCGGCCTCAAGACGGCGCAGGATGCCGAGAAGGCCTACGAGACCATTCTCTCCAATGCCAAGAAATACAAGGCTGACGCCAAGATCGAGGGCATCCAGGTGCAGCAGATGCTGGCTGGCGGGACCGAGGTGATCGTCGGCTCGATCACCGACGGTTCCTTCGGCAAGCTGGTCGCCTTCGGCCTCGGCGGCGTGCTCGTCGAAGTGTTGAAGGACATCACCTTCCGCCTCGCGCCCGCAACCAGGGAGGATGCGCTGTCGATGCTCGACGGAATCCAGGCGCATGAGATTCTGAAGGGCGTTCGCGGTGGCGAGCCGGTGAACCGCACGGCGCTTGCCGACGTCATCGTCAAGGTCTCGCAGCTCGTCACGGACTTCCCGGAGATCATCGAGCTCGACCTCAACCCGGTGTTCGCGACCCCAAAGGATGCGATCGCCGCCGACGTGCGCATCGTCGTCGACTTCGCCTACAAGCCAAAGCCGAAGCCGCGCCCGACCGAAGAGATCGTCGCGGCCATGAACCGCATCATGCAGCCGAAGGCGGTTGCCGTGATCGGCGCCTCGGCCGAAGACGGCAAGATCGGCAACTCCGTGATGAAGAACCTCGTCAACGGCGGCTACAAGGGCGAGATCATTCCGATCCATCCCAAGGCCCCCGAGATCCTCGGCTACAAGGCTTATAAGAGCGTCAAGGACGTGCCGGGCGTGATCGACGTCGCGGTGTTCGCGATCCCCGCAAAATTCGTCGCCGGCGCGCTGACCGAATGCGGCGAGAAGAAGATTCCGGGCGCCGTGCTGATTCCGTCGGGCTTCGCGGAGGCTGGCGCGCCGGAGCTCCAGGCCGAGATCGTCGAGGTCGGCAAGAAGTACGACATCCGTCTGATGGGGCCGAACATCTACGGCTTCTACTATACGCCTGCCAATCTCTGCGCGACATTCTGCACGGCCTATGACGTGAAGGGCCACGCGGCGCTGTCGTCGCAGTCGGGCGGAATCGGCATGGCCATCATCGGCTTCTCGCGCTCGGCCAAGATGGGCGTCTCCGCGATCGTCGGCCTCGGCAACAAGTCCGACATCGACGAGGACGATCTGCTCGCCTTCTTCGAGCAGGATCCGAACACCAATTTGATCGCGCAGCACTGCGAAGACCTCAAGGATGGCCGTGCCTTTGCGGAAGCCGCAAAACGCGTCTCCAAGAAGAAACCGGTCGTCGTGCTCAAGGCCGGCCGCACCTCGGCTGGGGCCAAGGCGGCGTCCTCGCACACCGGCGCGCTTGCCGGTAACGACAGGATCTATGAGGACGTCTTCAAGCAGTCCGGTGTGATCCGCGCGCGTTCGCTGCGGCAGCTGCTTGAGTTCGCCCGTGGCGTGCCGGTGCTGCCGACGCCGAAGGGCGAGAACGTGCTGATCATCACCGGCGCCGGCGGCTCGGGCGTGCTGCTGTCGGACTCCTGCGTCGACAACGGCTTGTCGCTGATGTCGATGCCGCCGGATCTCGATGCGGCCTTCCGCAAGTTCATCCCGCCGTTTGGCGCGGCCGGAAATCCTGTGGATATCACCGGCGGCGAGCCGCCGATCACCTACGTCAACACGGTGAAGCTCGGCCTCTCGGACGATCGCATCCACGCGCTGATCCTCGGCTACTGGCACACGATCGTCACCCCGCCGATGGTGTTCGCACGCAACATGGTCGAGGTGAAGAAGGAGATGGAGGCCAAAGGCTTCGTGAAGCCGATGGTTGCCTCGCTTGCCGGCGACGTCGAGGTCGAGGAAGCCGCCGAATATCTCTATCAGCACGGCATCCCGGCCTACGCCTATTCGACTGAGCTGCCGGTTGAGGTTTTGGGCGCCAAGTACAAGTGGGCGCGCGGGGCAGGGCTGCTCTGAGCGGTCTCTCCCTTGTCATCCCGGGGCGATGTAACGGAACCGCGCAAGCGCGGCCCGGAGCGTCGAACCCGAGATCTCGAGATTCCGGGTCTGGTGCGCCAGGCCCGGGCTTCGCGCAGTTTCGGCGCACCATCCCGGAATGACCAACGCAAAAGCGGCAGGTCGCGATGAGCAAGAACGTCATCCGGCGCAAATCGCTCGAGCCTCGATCACCATCGGAGGGCGACCACGACGCGCGCGACGGCGGCGTGCAGTCCGTCGACCGCGCGCTGTCGATCATCGAGACGTTGGCCGAGGACGACGAAGGCTATCGCCTGAGTGATCTCGCCGTCCGCACCGGATTGTCGGCCTCGACCGTGCACCGGCTGCTCGCAACGCTCGAAAGCCGTCGCTTCGTGCAGTTCGACCGCGTCGAGTCCAAATGGCACGTCGGCGTGCGCAGTTTTACCGTCGGCGCCAGCTTCGCGCGGCGGCGCAACTTCACGGCGCAGGCCATTCCCTACCTTCGGAAGCTGCGCGATCTCACCCGCGAGACTGCCAACCTCGCCGTGGTCGACGACGAGTTCATCATCGTGCTGACTCGCATGGAGAGCCGCGAGATCATGCGCTCGCTGACCAAGGTCGGCGGCCGCGTCGCGATGGTGACATCCGGTGTCGGCAAGGCGGTGCTCGCGACCTATTCGGACGAGGACGTCGGCGCAGTCATCCGGCACCACGGCATGCCGAGGCTCACGGAGAAGTCGATCGTCCGGCCGAGTGACCTGTTCAGGGAGCTCGCGACGATTCGCAAGCAGGGATATGCGGTCGACGACGAGGAGGCGGAGATCGGCCTGCGCTGCGTAGCGGCCGTGGTCTACAACGCGCTGACCGAGCCGCTCGCGGCGATCTCGGTCTCGGGCATGACCAGCCGCGTGACCGACACCCGCTTGCCCGAGATTGGTCGCATGGTGCGCGAGGTGGCCGCGGAACTTACCGCAGCGATGGGCGGGGTCGTGCCTCGGGCCGAGGATGGGGACTGAAGGTCGGGCTACTTTCGATGTGCCCAATGCGTAAGCAGGCGTGCCGTTTAATTTGAGCTTGCCCCTCGTGGCTGAGGGCGCAACCATCGCCGGGTCATTCACGCCTTGCGAGAGTCCCGATGACCCGACTGACCCGCTTTGCCGTCGCACCGCTGCATGAGATGACGCGGCGCCTTGCCGACGTTGCCTCCTCTCGCGTCGTGCCTGATCTCGTCGTCACGGGCGCGCGGGTGCTGTCGACCTATTCGGAGCGCGTCCACCCGGACCGCGAGGTCTGGATCACCGGCGGCCGGATCGCGGCGGTGAAACCGGCCGGTGCGGCTAGGAAGGTCTGGAGCAGTGTGAGGCTCTATGACGCCGCCGGTGGCATCATTGCTCCGGGGCTGGTCGATCCGCATATCCACATCGAATCCTCGATGGTGACGGCCTGCGCCTATGCGGAAGCGGCGCTGCTCAACGGCACCACCACGATCTTCTGTGACAGCCATGAGATCGGCAACGTCATGGACGTCGCCGGCGTCGAGGCGATGCTTCAGGACGCGCGCGAGGCGCCGCTGTCGATCTTTTTGACGGTGCCTTCGACCGTACCGGCGACGTCGGCCGAGTTGGAAACCGCTGGAGGAGACCTCACACCGGACAAGATCGCTGGCCTGTTCGACCGCTGGCCGGAAGCGGTGGCGCTCGGCGAGAAGATGGATTTCGTGCCGGTGACTATGGGCGACGAGCGCAGCCACGCGATCCTGGCCGCCGCGCTCAAGCGCGGGCGTCCCGTGTCCGGTCATGTCTATGGCCGCGAATTCGTCGCGGCCTATGCAGCATCCGGCGTCACTGACACCCACGAAGCAATTGATCGCGACATTGCCGACGATCTCCTTGATGCCGGCGTCTGGGTCTTCCTCCGCGGCGGGCCGCCGACCACGCCGTGGCACTCGCTGCCGCAGGCGATCCGCACCATCACCGAGCTCGGGGCCTCCCACAAGCGGACCGCGGTATGCACCGATGACCGCGACGCCGACGATCTCTTCCTGTTTGGCCTGGACTGGGTGGTGCGCGAAGCCGTGAAGGCCGGGATGTCGCCGGAGCAGGCCTGGTCGATGGGCTCGCTGCATGGCGCGACACGCTTCAACATGGAGGGTGAAATCGGCGGGCTCGGTGGCGGTCGACGCGCCGATCTCGTGCTAATGGACGACAATCTGAAGCCGCAATGCACCTGGTATGGCGGCGAGTTGGTGGTCGAGAAGGGCAAGATCACAGAGCTTCTCGATCAGGCGCTGTCGCAGCGCTATCAATATCCGAAGTCGGCCTATGCGACCGTGAAGCTGCCGGAACAGCTCACGCTGGTGCCGGAGCTTCCGGCGAAGGCTTGCACCGTCAACGCGATCAAGACCGCACTTCCCGGCATCATGCTCATCCACGAGAAGGTCAGAATCGAACCGGCGAAGGATTGGCCGACCCTGTTTGCGCGCCATGGCCTGTGCTTCGTGACGGTAGTCGAGCGCCATGGCAAATCGGCTGGCAACGTCGCCTACGGCCTCCTCAAGGATTTTGGCCTCAAGCGCGGCGCGGTGGCCTCCAGCGTCGGGCACGACAGCCACAACATCATCGTCGCCGGAACCAACGAAGCTGACATGCAACTGGCGATATCGGCCATCAAGCAGCAACAAGGCGGCGTCTGCGTCGTCGCTGATGGCAAGGTGAGGGCGCTGGTTCCGCTGCCGATCGCAGGACTGCTCTCGGACAAGCGTATCACTGAGGTGGCCGAGGAGGTGCGGGTCCTGAAGGCGGAATGGGCGCAAGCTGGCTGCACCATCCCCTATATGGGCTTCAATTTGATTCCGCTATCGGTCATTCCGGAAATTCGCATCACCGACAAGGGCCTCGTGCTGGTGCCGCAGATGGAGCTCGCGCCCTTGTTCGAGTAGCCGCTTTCATGCGTCGCTTGATGTAACCGATTGAGACCGCCGCGATTTTTCTGCGGCTGCCACATCGTGGAAAATAAAATCGATCTCGTTGAGCGCGGCCCGTGCGCAATCGATGATCACGCTCGAAGTGAGGCAACCGAGCGAGGTCCGATATGGCGAAGATGCGAGCCGTCGATGCAGCCGTGCGAATTCTGGAGAAGGAAGGCATCTCGACCGCCTTCGGCGTTCCCGGGGCCGCGATCAATCCGCTTTACTCGGCGTTGAAGAAGAGAGGCTCGATTCGCCACATCCTGGCGCGCCATGTCGAGGGCGCTTCCCACATGGCGGAAGGCTACACGCGGGCGAAGGCCGGCAATATCGGCGTCTGCATCGGTACATCAGGGCCGGCCGGCACCGACATGATCACAGGGCTCTATTCGGCGATCGCCGATTCCATTCCGATCCTCTGCATCACCGGACAGGCGCCACGGGCTCGGCTCTACAAGGAGGACTTTCAGGCGGTCGATATCGAATCCATCGCAAAGCCGGTGACGAAATGGGCGGTCACCGTGCGCGAGCCGGCGCTGGTGCCGCGCGTGTTCAGCCAGGCCTTTCACGTGATGCGCTCGGGGCGTCCCGGCCCGGTCCTGATCGACATGCCGCTCGATGTGCAGCTCGCCGAGATCGAGTTCGACGATGAGACCTACGAGCCGTTACCGGTCTACCGGCCGACCGCGACGCGCAAGCAGGTCGAGAAGGCGCTGGAGATGCTCAACGCCGCCGAACGGCCGCTGATCGTCGCGGGTGGCGGTATCATCAACGCCGATGCTTCCGACCTGCTCGTCGAGTTCGCCGAGACCGTGAACGTGCCTGTTGTCCCGACGCTCATGGGGTGGGGCGCGATCCCTGACGATCACGTGCTGATGGCCGGCATGGTCGGCTTGCAGACCAGCCATCGCTACGGAAATGCCACCATGCTCGAATCCGATTTCGTGCTTGGCATCGGCAATCGCTGGGCCAACCGGCATACCGGCTCGATCGAGACCTACACCAAGGGCCGCAAATTCGTGCATGTCGACATCGAGCCGACTCAGATCGGGCGCGTCTTCAATCCCGATCTCGGCATCGTCTCCGACGCGAAGGTCGCGCTGGAGTTGTTCGTCACCGTCGCCAGGGAGTGGCGCCGGACAGGCAGGTTGCGCGAGCGCCAGGCGTGGCCCGCGGCCTGCCGCGATCGCAAGCGTTCGATGCTGCGCAGAAGCCATTTCGACAACGTGCCGATCAAGCCGCAGCGCGTCTACGAGGAGATGACCAAGGCTTTTGGCCGCGACACCTGCTATGTCACCGTCATCGGCCTGTCGCAGATCGCCGGCGCGCAGTTTTTGGGCGTTTATAAGCCACGCAACTGGATCAATGCCGGGCAGGCCGGCCCCCTCGGCTGGACGCTGCCCGCAGCCCTCGGGGTGCGCGCTGCGTGTCCGGATCGCGACATCGTTGCGCTCTCGGGCGATTACGACTTCCAGTTCCTGATCGAGGAGCTCGCGGTCGGGGCGCAATTCAATCTGCCCTACATCCACGTCGTCGTGAACAATTCCTATCTCGGCCTCATCCGTCAGGCGCAACGCGGCTTCGACATGGACTATCACGTCCAGCTTTCCTTCGAGAATATCAATGCTCCCGAGCTCGGCGTTTACGGCGTCGACCACGTTGCGGTCGCCGAAGGCCTTGGCTGCAAGGCGATCCGCGTCACCGACCCCAGGGACGCGCAGGCCGCCTTCGCGACCGCGCGCGAGTTGATGTCCAAGCACCGCGTCCCGGTGGTGGTCGAGTTCATCCTCGAGCGCGTCACCAACGTCGCGATGGGCACCGAGATCGACAACATTGTCGAGTTCGAGGAGGTGCTTGACCTGCCGCTCGACGAGGTCGGGAGCACGCGCCCGGGCGTGCTGCAGCCGGCAGAGTAGGGAGGACAGCCTCGTGCCAAAATTCGCCGCCAATCTCACCATGCTCTTCAACGAGATGCCGTTTGTCGACCGCTTTGCCGCGGCGAAGTCGGCCGGATTCAGCGGGGTCGAATATCTGTTCCCGTATGATTTCGACAAGGCGCTGTTGCGCGAACAGCTCGACAGTCACGGGCTCACGCAGGTGCTCCATAATCTCCCGGCCGGTAACTGGGCGGGCGGCGAGCGCGGCATTGCGATCCTGCCTGATCGCGTCGCCGAATTCCGCGACGGCGTGTTCCGCGCCATCGATTATGCCAAAGCGCTTGACTGCGACCGGCTCAATTGTCTCGTCGGCATCGCGCCTGATGATGCCGATCCACGCGAGTTGAACGAGACGCTGGTCGGAAACCTGCGTTTCGCTGCCGCGGCGCTGGCGCGTGAAAACATCGAGCTGCTGATCGAACCGATCAACACCTTCGACATTCCCGGCTTCTTCCTCAACCGCACCGAGCAGGCGGTGCAGCTCATCTCCGATGTGCGCTCCAGCAACTTGTTCATCCAGTACGATATCTATCACATGCAGATCATGGAGGGCGATCTCGCCCGGACCATGCAGAAATATCTCGACCGCATCTCGCATATCCAGCTTGCCGACAATCCCGGCCGCCACGAGCCGGGCACGGGCGAGATCAACTATCCCTTCCTGTTCCGCCATCTCGACGCGATCGGCTATCGCGGTTGGATCGGCTGCGAATACAAGCCGCGCACCACGACGCTGGAAGGCATGTCCTGGCACGCGGCACAAACGTTCGAGACGTGAGGATATCGAAGCACGGTCACGGTGCGCTCCCTCTCCTGCTTGCGGGAGAGGGCTGGGGTGAGGGTGTCTCCACGACGGGGTTCATTGATGCGTGCTGCAGTAATCCCAAACGCAAGAGAACCCTCACCCGGCACTGCGTGCCAACCTCTCCCGTAAGCAGGAGAGGTGAGGCCGCCGCCCGTGGATCGGACGCCCAAAATTGAAAGGAAACGACTGACATGATCGATATCGGCTTCATCGGACTTGGCACCATGGGGCGGCCGATGGCCGGCCATCTCCTGGCGGCGGGCCATCGCCTCTTTCTGCACGACATCGCACCGATTGCGCCCACGCTGATCGCGGCCGGCGGCGTCGCCTGCAAATCGGCGAAGGAGGTCGCAGAAGAGGCGGATGCCGTCATCATCATGGTGCCGGATACGCCGCATGTGGAGGCCGTGCTGTTCGGCAAGGACGGTGTCGCGAGCGGCATCTCCAAGGGCAAGATTGTCGTCGACATGAGCTCGATCTCGCCATTGGCAACCAAGGAGTTCGCGAAGAAGATCGAGGCTCTCGGCGCCGATTATCTCGACGCGCCGGTGTCGGGCGGCGAGGTCGGCGCCAAGGCGGCGAGCCTCACCATCATGATCGGCGGTCCGGAGCGCGCTTTCAACACCATGAAGGCCGTCTTCGACAAGATGGGCAAAAACGTCACCCGCGTCGGCGCCAATGGCGACGGCCAGACCACGAAGGTCGCGAACCAGATCATCGTCGCGTTGACGATCGAGGCGGTGAGCGAGGCCCTGCTGTTCGCCTCGAAGGCCGGCGCGGATCCCGCGCTGGTGCGGCAGGCGTTGATGGGCGGCTTCGCCTCGTCGCGGATTCTCGAGGTCCATGGCGAGCGCATGGTGAAGCGCAATTTCGATCCGGGCTTCCGTATCGAGTTGCACCAGAAGGATCTCAACCTCGCACTCGAGGGGGCGCGCGCACTCGGGCTTTCGCTGCCGAGCACGGCAGTGGCGCAGCAATTGTTCTCGGCCTGCACCGCGCATGGCGGCAAGGCATGGGATCATTCGGGGATGGTGCGTGCGCTCGAGTTGATGGCGGGGCACGAGATCGCCGCGGCGTGAAACTGTTACGCAGTAACACTCTTTCGGATTGAGGCTCGTCGCGGTCACTTGGGAACCCGGAACTATCCCCGGGGTCCCGCGGTTGACCGCGCACGGACGAACAATCTGGAGAGAGGACATGAAGACAAGTCTTGTGATTTCGTTGGCTGCCGCTTCGCTGCTGGCGTCGAGCGCAGCCTTCGCGCAGTCGACCACCGCCGAGGGCGCTGCGAACGGCGCGCGGGCCGGCGGCGAGATTGGTGGTCCGGTCGGCGCGATGGTGGGCGGCACCGTCGGCGCGGCCGTTGGCGCCGGTCTCGAAATTCCGAATGCGGTGATTGGTGCGGTGCCGCGCTCCGAGCCTTCCGTCGTGGTGCATGAACGCGTGGTGGTCGGTGAGCCGCTGCCGCCGACCGTGGTGTTGCGCCCGGTGCCGAACTACAGGGAATATGACTATGCGGTCATCAACGACCGCCGTGTCATCGTCGAGCCGCGGACCCGCAAGGTCATCAGGATTCTCGAGTGATCGTCGCAAATGGAAGGCGAGGCCCCGCGGGCAGCTCTCCGCGGGGCCTTTACGCGTTTAAAGCGGCTGCCGCACGCCGAGGCCGTGCATGAAGCGCTCGCGGATCTGCACGGGGTCGCGGCGCGTGGTCCCGACTCCCGGCTTGTCGTCGATCCGCACCGCAATGAGGCTTGGTTCCGCGGCCGTCAACGACCCCTCGACCAGCCGCTCGAAATCCTCCTCGTCCGCGGCCCAGGCGCTGTTGGCAAGACCCGAACCGGTCGCGATTGCCACAACGTCGGCCACGTCAGCGGCCGGCGTCCGCTGCGAACCGGTGATCTGGTAGATACCGTTGTCCATCACGATCATGGTGAGGTTTTTCGGCTTGAGAGTTGCGATCGTCGTCAGCGCGCCGAGCTGCATCAGCAGCGAGCCATCGCCTTCGAGCCCAACCACGCGGCGTTCGGGCTGCGCCAGCGCCACCCCGAGCGCGATCGGGAAGGCGAGGCCCATGCTGCCGAGCATGTAGAAGTTTTGCGGGCGGTGGCCGGCGGCCCAGAGGTCGAAATTGGTGTTGCCGATGCCGCCGATCACGGCCTCCTCATTCCTGAGTTTCGCGAGCAGGCGCGAGGTGAGGTCGAAGCGGTTCATCACCTTGGTGTTGCGGGCGGTCGCGTTCATGACTGACCTCACTTGTCAAAAACCTTGCCGCCGGTGAGCAGCGGGTTGAGGATCAGCGCCACCGGCGCCTGTGTGGTGACCGCCTGCTTGATCGAGCGGTCGGCGATGAATTCGAGCTCGTCGAGCCGGGTGATGGTGTGATGCTCGAGCGCTAGCGAGTCCAGCACCGGCCGCATGGTGCGGCAGACCAGCGCCTGGCCATAGTTGAACTCGCCGAGCGTGCCGCGCTCGGACACGAACATGATCAGCGGGATTTGATAGGGCACGGCGAGCGAGGCCAGCACGTTCGCGAGCGTCGCAAAGCCCGAGGTCTGCATCAGCACGGCGCCCCGCCGTCCGCCCATCCAGGCGCCCGAGACGATGCCGACGGCTTCCTCCTCGCGCGCGGTAGCAAAGGTCATGAAGAAGGGATCGGCGTGCAGGGCCTTGATCAGCGGCGTCAGCACCCGATCGGGCACATAAGGCACCAGGCTGACCTCGTTCCGCTTCAGGGTTTGCAGCACGATGTCGTGCCAGCTTCGTTCGGTCGGTGACATCTGGGGCGGGGGCTGCTGCTCCGCGATCGTCATCTCGTCCTCCCTTCCGCCACATCTTCTTTGCTCTATGCAGCGGTGCTGCTTCGTAGGCGCCTTGGTGCCGAACTTGACGCGGTGGGCGGGATTGTCAACATGCCCGGACCGGCACGGTGGTCTGCGCTCGCTGCGCTGCCATGGCCGGCGTTGCCGTGTCATAAGCAACGACAACAAGAGCAACGGGAGGAGCATGGAAGGGGCGCAGTTCGCGCCACTCCTGCGATGCCTCCTTGTGAGGAGCCGGAAACATTTCGATGCCCGTCAACACCAAGCGCGTCTTCTACGTCAAGTATCTCGCACATCCGATCTACGTCGACGTCCTGAAGGCGCGGAGCGACGTCCGGATCGATCGCATCGAGAATGAAAGTCCCGAAGAATTCTACGCGCCGATCCTGGAGGCCGCGCACGTTTATCAGATCGGCGCTGCGCGCGACGAGCTCGCGCCGCATTTCCATGCCGAGGCCAGGCTGTTGAAGCGCGCGCCGAACCTCCTGATCGTTTCCTCCAACGGCGCCGGCTTCGATCCCGTCGACGTCGAGGCCTGCACGGCGGCCGGCGTGCTCGTCGTCAACCAATCCGGAGGCAACGCCCATTCGGTCGCCGAGCACGCGCTCGCGATGATGCTCACGCTGTCGAAGCGCATCATCCAGTCGGACCGCCGTCTGCGGCGCGAGCGCGACGTCAACCGCAACGATCTCATCGGCAACGAGGTTGGGGGCAAGACCGTCGGCATCGTCGGGCTCGGCAACGTCGGCCGCCGCATCGCCGCGCTCTGCAACACGCTTCTGGGCATGAAGATCCTGGCTTACGATCCCTATCTTTCGGCAGACGTGATGGCCGCGCGGGGCGGCGAGAAGGTCGATCTCGACGAGCTGCTGCGCCGGTCCGACTTCGTCTCGATCTCCTGTCCACTCACCAAGGAAAGCCGCGGCATGATCGGCGTGCGCGAATTTTCGCTGATGCAGCCGCACGCCTATTTCGTCACCACCGCGCGCGGTTTCGTCCACGATGAGGACGCGCTGCTCCAGGCCCTGCGCGACAAGCGCATCGCCGGTGCAGGTCTGGACGTCTGGTCCAAGGAGCCGCCGCCGCCCGAGCATCCGCTCCTTCAGTTCGACAACGTGTTGGCGAGCCCACACACAGCAGGCGTGACCCTGGAGGCCCGCCAGAACATGGGACGCATCGCCGCCGAGCAGGTCCTGGATGCGCTCGACGGCAAGCGGCCGCCGCGCATCATCAACCCCGAGGTCTGGTCGCATTACGCCGAGCGCTTCCGCGAGACATTTGGGATTACACCTGGATAGGGCGGGGCGACTGACGGATCGAGACGGCATGTGGCGGACCGGCACTCAGTTTGATCCCCCTCAAAATCTCCTTCCCATGAAAATGCAAAATGGGATTAGAGTGCTGCCGGGGTAGCAGGAGGTCCCATGTCACGCTATGTCGTCAGGTTCATGAAGGACGTGCTCGGTGAGTACGGCCGGCAGAGTGAGGTCTGCCAGGGAACCCTGGAAATCGACGCTTCCTGTGAAAGCGAGGCGACCGAGCAGGCCAAGCTGAGATTCTGCAAGGACCAGGCGTTGCATCACTGGTCCCTGCATGCGGATCGCATCCATGTGAAGGCTGCCGATTTTCCGTCTTGAGGCGGAGGTCCGGCGCATTCAGCGGCTGAGAATCGACGCAGGCGGCGCCGCGGTCGCGCCTGCGCCAAGCGATCGCTGCACCATGACGGTATCGGACCAGCGGCCGTAGCGGTAGGCGACCCCGCACAACAACCCGACCTGGGCAAAGCCGAATTTTTCGTGCAGCGCCAGCGAAGGCGCATTGTCGGCGTCGATATAGCCGATCATCTGGCGGAAGCCCGCCGCGGCGCAGGCGTCAATCAAGTCCTGGAGCAATAGCCGTCCGACACCGCGGCCGAGATGGTCGTGATGCACATAGATCGAGTGCTTGGCGGTGTAGCGATAGGCCGGCCGCTTGCGAAACAGCACGGCATAGGCATAGCCGATCACTTCGCCGCGCCAGGTCGCGACGAGGTGGGGGAGACGCGTCTGCCTCAGGTTCTTGCGCCGGTCGCGTAGATCGTCGGTCTCGGGCGCGCCGGTGCCCTCGACGTCCTTCGCCACGCCGCGGCGGACATGATGGCGATAGATCGCCAGCATCGCCTCGACGTCGCTGTCGCGCGAGGGCCGGACCAGGACCGGCTCATCGTCCGCGCACATTGCGCTGGTTTCGTTCATGCTACTCGGCCACCACGTAAGTATAGAGCCCGATCCGGCCGGCGGCGTCGACCTCCTTGTAGACGCCCTGGATCTCGACGTCGAAGCCCGGAAACGTGTTGAAGCAGGTCTCGAACATCTTGAGATAATCGATCATGGGTTTCGCGCGTTCCGTGAGCCGCTCGCCAGGCACGATGGTGGCGATGCCGGGCGGATAGACCACGAAAGGCGTAGTGGCGACCCGGCCAGCGATGGCCTCGATCGGCAGATAGTCGACGTCGTTGCGGATCAGGCAGCGTGCGGCTTCACGCGGCGACAGCGCGATCTCCGGAAGGTGCTCAGGCAGGAATTGACGCGCCTGGAGCGCGCTGACCTCGGCCTTGCGGAAGAACCGGTGCATGTCCGCGCAGAGATCGCGCAGTCGCACGCCGGCATAGCGCGCCTGCCGGCGCTGGTAGAATTCGGGGATGGCGTCCGCCAGCAGCGCATTGTCGTCGTGCAGCTTCTTGAACGCGACCAGCCCCGAGATCAGCGTGCCGGCCTTGCTCGCCTCGACGCCCGGCGTCAGCAGGAAGAGCAGCGAGTTGAGGTCGTTCTTCTCGGCAACGATGCGGTTCTCACGCAAGTACTGGGCGACGACGGGGGCGGGGATTCCATGCTCGGCATAGGTGCCGGTGGCACGGTCGAAGCCCGGCGTCAGCAGCGTCAGCTTGTTCGGATCGGTCATGGCAAAGCCCTCGGTCATGCCGGGGAAACCATGCCAGGCGCTGTCGGCGCCGAGCTGCCAAAGCGCGGGATTGGTTGCAAGCTCGTCGGTCGACAGCGTCTCCCATGCGACGTTGTGCGCCGCACCAGGCCGGCTCACGTCGGCAATGGCGACGCGGTCGGGAACGAACGGCTCGAAGAACCAGCGCCGCTCGGCGTTCTGTTCCTTCTCCTCGAACTCGCGGCGCATGGCGCGGATCTTCTTGCGCAGCTCGATGCCGAGGCGGATCGTGTCGTCCCACAGCACTTCGCCCGAGCGGCCCTTCATCATCTGCGCGCCGACGTCGAGGGAAGCGAACAGCGGATAGAATGGCGAGGTCGATGCGTGCTGCATAAAGCTCTCGTTGAAGCGGCGGTGCTCGACGCGCCGCTTCTGGCCCCGGATATGGCGGTCCCTGATGTGGATCTGCGACGCCTGCGAGAAGCTCGCGAGCTGCTTGTGGGTGGACTGCGTCGCGATGATTCCGGGTGCGTCCGGTGTCAGCTCCGACAAGCCCATGGCGAAGCGTCCGGCATAAAGTGGGTGGAATTTCATGAAGCCGGCCCAGGCCTCGTCGAACAGGATGTAGTCGCAGAGGTGGCCGATGCGCTTCAAAATCATCTCGGCGCTGTGGATGGTGCCGTCATAGGTGCACTGCTCGACGACCGCGACGCGGAACGGACGCTCCTTGCGCCAGGCGTCGCGATCCGTGACCAGCGGATGGTTGCGGATCGCCTCGCGCAGCGCCTTCTCGTCGAGCGCCTCCCAGCGCATCGGTCCGATCAGGCCCCATGCATTGCGAATGGTCGGCACGTAGACCGGTATGCCGCCATTGATCATCAGTGCGCCGTGATGCGCGGCCTTGTGATTGTTGCGGTCGAACAGCACGAGATCGCCGTCGGTGACGAGCGCGCCGAGCGCAACCTTGTTGGAGGTCGAGGTGCCGTTAAGCACGAAATAGGTCTTTTCCGCGCCGAAGATCTGGGCTGCTTCCTTCTGCGCTCTCAGCGCCGGTCCTTCGTGGGTAAGGAGATCGCCGAGATCGAGCACGGAATTGTCGAGGTCGTCGCGGAATACGGACTCGCCGAGATGCTCGACGAAGACGCGGCCGATCGGACTGCGGCTGTAGAACATGCCGCCATTGTGGCCGGGGCAGGTCCAGAGCTGATTGCCTTCCTCGGCGTAGTCGACCAGCGCTCCGAAGAACGGCGTCTTCAGCGTCTCGGCATATTGCTTGAGCCGGCTGATCAGGTTTTTTGCGATGAAGGGCGGCGTCTCCTCGGAAAGGAAAACGTAGCCGTCGATGAAGTCGAGTACCTCGACCGGCAGATCCTCGAACCGCTTCCGACGGATCAGGAGGATGATCGGGAAGTCGAGGCCGCGCCGCCGCATCAGGTTGATCAGGGCAGCGGTCTTACCCTCCAGCCCCTTCTTGCCCCAGTCGACCACCATGCAGCCGATGGCAGCGTCTGTCTGTACCGCGATCTCGGCGTCCTCCAGCTTGCGGGCCCTCACGACCTCGAAGCCGGAGCGCTGGATCTCCTCAATGATCTGGTTGAAACGGATGCCCTCGAGGTCGTCGGCATCGAACACTGGGGCGGCAAACAGGAAGTTGAAGCGCTTGAAATAGTCCATGGTGGGTCCCGAAGATGCGAAGCCAACAGCTCTCGGCACATTCGATGACAGTTCGATGACAGCGCTCAGCGCTTCATCTCGCCGAACACAACCGTCGGCACGGCCCGGTTGACGACTTCGCGCAGTGCGAAGCTCGATTGCACCCGGGCGACGCGAGGCAGGCGCGACAGCTCGGTGCGGTGAATGCGCTCGAAATCCTGGATGTCGCGCGCGAGCACGATCAGGATGTAGTCGTCGGTGCCCGACATCAGGAAGCAGCGCACGACGGAGGGGCATTTCACCACCTCGGCCTCGAAGGCCTTCAGCGCCTCCTCGCTCTGGCTCTCCAGCGCGATCCGTACCAACACCGTCGTGGTGAGGCCGAATTGCCCGAGATCGAGCGCGGCCTGGTAGCCGTGGATATAGCCGTCATCCTCCAGCGCCTTCTGCCGTCGCGCCAGCGCAGTGCTCGAGAGGCCAACCTTGTTGGCGAGCTCGGTGTGACTGGCTCGCGCATTGGTAGTGAGTTCCGCCAGGATGGCGAGATCTTTTCGGTCGAGGGCCAAGGTTTCGTTTCCAGCGTGGAAGGGGCGATCGACGCCGGAAACCGGCGTCCAGATGCCGAAACTAGCTGATATTTGCACGAAACCAAACCGGCACGGCCGCTAACATGAGGTGGAGAATCAAGACGTTAGGTAAGGAGCTCGCTATGCGCGTTGGTGTTCCCAGGGAGATCAAGGTGCAGGAATATCGCGTCGGGCTCACCCCGGGCGCAGTTCGCGAATATGTCGCGGCCGGCCATGAGGTCTGGGTTGAGGCCGGTGCGGGCGAGGGCATAGGTGCGTCCGACGACGTCTATCGCAAGGCGGGCGCCGCGATTGCGGACAGCGCGCGGGAGATCTTCGCCAAGTCCGAGATGATCGTGAAGGTGAAGGAGCCGCAGCAGAGCGAGTGGACACAACTTCGCGAGAACCAGATCCTCTTCACTTATCTTCACCTCGCGCCGGATCCCGCACAGACCAAGGGTCTGCTCGCCTCCGGCTGCACGGCCATTGCCTATGAAACCGTCACTGACGCGGGTGGCCACCTCCCTCTGCTCGCGCCGATGAGCGAAGTCGCCGGGCGTCTCGCGATCGAGGCGGCCGGCGCCGCGCTCAAGCGTTCGGCGGGCGGACGCGGCGTGCTGCTCGGCGGTGTGCCCGGCGTGCAGCCGGCGCGGGTCGTCGTGCTGGGCGGCGGGGTCGTGGGAACTCAGGCGGCACGCATGGCCGCGGGCCTCGGGGCGGAGGTCACCGTCATCGATCGTTCCATCCCGCGCCTGCGTGAGTTGGACGACATGTTCCTCGGGCGCGTGCGCACGCGCTTCTCCACGATCGAGTCCGTCGAGGACGAGGTGTTTTCCACCGATGTCGTGATCGGCGCGGTGCTGGTGCCGGGTGCGAGCGCCCCGAAACTGGTTACGCGTGCGATGCTCAAGTCGATGCGGCCGGGGGCCGTGCTGGTCGACGTTGCGATCGACCAGGGCGGCTGCTTCGAGACCTCGCGTCCGACGACCCATGCCGAGCCGACCTACGAGGTCGACGGCGTCGTGCATTACTGTGTCGCGAACATGCCGGGCGCAGTGCCAGTAACGTCGAGCCAGGCGCTGAACAATGCCACGCTGCCGTTCGGGCTGATGCTCGCGGCCAAGGGCTTTGCCGCCGTGCTCGAGAATCCGCATTTGCGCAACGGCCTCAACGTCTACCGCGGCCGCATCACCAACGAGGCGGTGGCGGAGAGTCTCGGTCTGCCATTCTCGCCGGTCGAGAGCAGCCTGGCGGCGTGAACGGTGCCGTCATATCGGGCTCGATGATCGCGCATTGGACAATGCGCCTTCTAAACAGTCACTCGATGTTAGTAGATCTCACAATGCGCTCGCTTCGTGTCCCGCGCAAATGTTCCTCGCGCGCGAGAAAAAAAACATGCGATCACGGATTAGTTCACGTCGTCTCTAAATTTCCTCGAAATGGTCACCTCGGGGTTAGCTTGCTGGCATTGGTAGGCGGGATCCGAATCCTCGTACGGAACAGCCCGAATGCTTGGCATTCTCATCCTCGTCCTGGTTGCCGCGATCTCGTTTGCGGCGGGGTATGTCACCCGCGATCGCATTTCGCGAAAGCGCCGCGTCAGGTATCTGAAATGGGAACCTTACGTTCGACCGAGCCAACGGCCGGCGCAGCCGCCTGCGTTTCTGGTTCGCGCGCCGAAGACTCAGGCACCACGCATCAGCGCGGTCGACGGCGCCGGTTCGGCGCCGCCTCCCATCTCGCAAGCCCCCGTCGCGCGGCCGCGAGCCGACGCCGAGCGCCGTCAGGTTCATGCTTTCGTCAGGCGGTAGTCGCCGAGATCGGGGTCGTGCGTCATCCGCCAGTAGTCCACGAACCGCCACGGCATCGCAGAGAACACCCGGCCACTTGTGTTGCGGTAGTAGGTGGTCATGCCCGGGTGGGTCCAGATCATCGCCTCGTGCTCGGCATCGACCTTCCGGATGTAATCGTCGTGCACATCCTGGCGGACGTCGATGGCGGCGACACCGTTCTCCATCATCTCGACGAGACAGGCCGAGATGTAGCGGCTCTGGCATTCCGACTGGAAGATCACGCTGCCGCCATGCGCGGGGCCTGAGTTCGGGCCCAGCATGCAGAAGAAGTTCGGGAAGCCGGGGACGGCGAGGCCGAGAAACGCGGTTGGATTGTCGCCTGCCCAGGCGTCGCGGAGATTCCTGCCGTCGCGGCCGGTGATGTCCAGGCGGGCCGCCATCTCCGTGACCTTGAAGCCGGTCGCGACCACCATGATGTCGGCCGGGCGGCTCTCGCCGTCGGATGTCACGATGCCATCGCGATCGACATGATCGATTGCGTCGGTGACCAGCTCGACATTGCCGCGCGTGAGCGTCTTGAACCAGTCGTTGTCGAGCAGGATGCGCTTGCCGTAAGGCGGGTAGGTCGGCACGCATTTGGCGATCAGGTCAGGGCGGTCCTTCAGCTCGGAGAGGATGAAGTCGGTCAATTCCTGACGATGCCGGTCATTGCCCTTGTTGACCGCGCGCTCCGGATGCGGCCAGACGGGATCCTTGCGCAGGAACGGCAACAGCCCGTCGCCATAGCGCCAGAACATGTTGAAGCGGTACCACTGCACATAGAACGGCAGGTGCGCGAGCAGCCAGCGCGCGCCCGATGTGATTGGATCGGAATAGCCCTTCACCGGGCGTGCCCATTGCGCGGAGCGCTGATAGACGGTGACGGAGGCGACGCGGGGCGCGATCGACGGCACGAGCTGCATCGCGGTCGCGCCGGTGCCGATCACCGCGACATGCTTGCGGTCGATATTGATGTCGTTCGACCACAACGCGGAATGGAGGATCCGGCCCTTGAAATCCTCCTCGCCTTTGAAGGAGGCGCGGGAGGGATCGTTGAGCTGGCCTATTGCGCTGACGAGTGCCGTGGACTCGAACGTTTCTTCGCCGCTGCTCGTTCTCAGCGTCGAGATCCAGCGGCGCTTGCTCTCGTCCCATCGCGACGAGGTCAGTTGCGTGTTCAGCCGCAGATGCTTGCGCAGGCCAAATTCGTCCGCGACCTTCTTGAGGTAATCGAGCAACTCCTCGCGCTGGCAGAAATAGCGCGTCCATTCATTACGCGCGCCGAAGGAGTACGAATAGGAATGGTTGGGCGTATCGACGCCGCAGCCGGGATAGCGGTTGATCCACCAGGTGCCGCCGAGCTCGGCGTTCTTCTCAACGATGGTGTAGGGGATGCCGAGATGGCCGAGCGCCACGCCAAGCGCAATGGCGCAGACGCCGGCGCCGACGATCAACACGTGCTGCTGCGCCAATTGCGCGTCGGACGGACGTCTGCTCCAGCGCGCCTCGCGCGGCACAAAGCCCATCTCCTCGCGCATCAGCGGCGCATATTCCGGCGCGACATTCTCGCCGAGGCAGGCACGCATCATCTTCAGAAGCAGCTCCTCGCCGGGATCGGTGATCACTGGCGTTGGATGGCCATCGGCAAAGAGTTGGACCACGGCCGCGCGGATTTCGTCCTGCACGTCCCTCGGCACGCCGGCCTCGGGATCCGGGATGAGACGGATGTCGCGCTTCGGCAAATAGGGAGGGGCGAGCCAGCGCTCGTCGCCGGTCGCGTGAACGAGCACCATCAGGAGGCAGCGAATGTCGCCCTCGGCGATTGCCGAAGCGAGGTCGAGGTGCTGCCCCGGCAGTTCGATGTTCATGAATAGTCCCAAGTCCGGCATAGCGACCAATGCGATCGTCGCACTTTACCGTCGAACCGGGCAGGGGGCTTGGGCCCAGACGCCGCAAAGAAGAAAGCTATCGCCGTAGTCTGCCTTGACGGAAGGAATTTCCCGCACGAGGCCTAAAAAAGCCAATCAGTTCCATTGCCGAAAGAGGCGGAAACGACGATATTTCGTGAGAATTCAGTGGATTGGCCTCGCGATGGAACGCGCAAATTACGAGCCTTTTGGCGAGCGACTGGGCCCGGGAAGGGACGACCGGCCGCAGTCGCGCGCCTCCAAATATCTGCTGTGGGCCGGCACCGGCGTGTTCTGGTCGCTGGTCGGGGCTATCGTGCTCGCCCGCGCGGCCTTCTTCGAGCCGGGCGTTTTTGACGGCTTTAGCCGCGTCGCCTCCCTCGCCAAGGGCCTGATTTTCTAGTCCATCCGAGCAACCGCTCCCTTCTGCCTGCAAGGTGCTCGAACGCCGTCCTTTGGGCCGCAGCTTAACTGCGCGCGCAGGAGAATCGTCTTTAAGGACATTACTTGCTTCCGCTCGCCGGAATCGAAAATATATTGCCCTCTTGCGCCCTCTCGCGCATAAAATCTTCTCCTTCGGGAGATTTGAGTGGCCCAGAACAAAGCATCCTCTCCAGCCGGCGCAAGACCGGTAACCACTGCCGGCCGCATTGTGGCGCTGATTCCAGGCATTCTCCTTTGCATTGGCATTGCCGGCATCTCGGCTGCTCTTGAAGCCACGGAACGGCACGCCTTCGCACATCCCTATGTGGAGGCGCTGGTGATGGCGATCCTGCTCGGCATGGCCGTACGCAGCTTCTGGAAACCTTCCGAGCGCTGGCAGGCGGGTGTCGCGTTCAGCGCCAAGCAGCTCCTCGAAGTCGCGGTGATGCTGCTCGGGGCCTCCATCAGCTTTGCCGCGATCGCCGCGTCCGGCGTGACGCTGCTCGCTTCGATCGCCGCCGTGGTCGTGGTCGCGCTTTGCGTGTCCTTCGGCCTCAGCCGCATGCTCGGCCTGTCCACGCGGCTGTCGATCCTGATCGCCTGCGGCAATTCCATCTGCGGCAACTCGGCGATTGCCGCCGTGGCACCGATCATCGGGGCCAACAATGACGAGATCGCATCCTCGATCTCCTTCACCGCGATCCTCGGCGTGATGATGGTGCTGGGCCTGCCACTGCTCATCCCGCTCCTGCAACTGACGGCGACGCAATATGGCATCCTCGCAGGTCTGACCGTTTACGCCGTGCCGCAGGTGCTCGCGGCCACCGTGCCGGCGGGGCTGGTCAGCACGCAGATCGGAACGCTCGTGAAGCTGATGCGCGTGTTGATGTTGGGACCCGTCGTCGTCGGCCTCTCGCTCGTTGCCTCGCGCCAGCAGGGCGGAGCCAAGAAGACCAGCGTCGGCTTCTTCCGGCTCGTACCCTGGTTCATCCTCGGCTTCCTCGCGCTCGCCACGCTCCGTTCGCTCGAAATCGTTCCCTCAACCGTAGTCGGTCCGGTGACGAAGATCACCACGTTCCTCACCGTCGTCTCCATGGCCGCGCTCGGCCTTGGCGTCGACGTGCGTGTGCTGGCCAACGTCGGGGGACGCGTGACGGCGGCGGTGACGCTGTCGCTGATGCTGCTGCTCGGGATCAGCATCGCGCTGGTACACTGGTTCAAGTGAGGGACACGAAACTGTCGTAGAATGGGCAAAGGCGAGAAAGCGTCGTGCCCACCAATCGGTACGGCATGTGACCAAGATGGTGGGCACGCTTCGCTTTGCCCGCCCTACGAGACTGCCTTCCCCGCTCGAGCGAGGTGAATCAAATCACGTCCGCCAGCGAATGGCCGTGCAGCTCGATGTTAAGCCCTTGCATGCCCAGATCGTTGATCTCGCCGCCCATCGCTTTCAGGCTCTCCTCGCGGATCAGGGACATCAGGCCGCGGCGCAGTGCCAGGAACTCCGAGGACATCATCATCGATTGCTGGCGCGGCCGCTCCAGCGGGATCGGAATCTCCGCCTTGATCGAGCCGGGCCGCGCAGTCATGCAGTAGACGCGGTCGGAGAGAAAGATCGCCTCGTCGATGTCGTGAGTGACGAACAGCACCGAGATCTTCAGCCTCTGCCACATGTTGGTGAGGATCTGCTGCATGATGACGCGCGTCTGTGCATCGAGCGCGCCGAATGGCTCGTCCAGCAACAGCACCTTCGGCCCCGTCGCGAGCGCGCGCACGATGCCGACGCGCTGCTTCATGCCGCCGGAGAGCTTTTCCGGATAGTGCTTCTCGAAAGCCTCGAGGCCCGCGAGCCCAAGCAACGTGCGCGCCGCGCGCTCACGCTGCGAACGCGGCATGCCGCGCATCTTCAGACCGAACTCGACGTTCTCGCGCACCGTCTTCCAGGGAAACAGCGAATATTGCTGAAACACCATGCCACGCTCGGCGCTCGGCCCGCTCACGCGCTGGCCGTCGACCGTGATGGTGCCGGTGGTGGGCTTGAGAAATCCTGCCACCGCGTTCAGGAAGGTCGACTTGCCGCATCCGGAGGGCCCGACGATCGAGACGAACTCGCCCGGCTCGACATGGATATGCGTATTGGTGACGGCCTCCACCGATCCATCGATGGTCTCGTAGCTCAGCGAAAAATTCTTGACCTCGATATGACCCTGCGGGGCGGCGGTCGCGATCTCGCTCATTTCGCCCTCCATGGCATCACCAGTTGTCCGGCGCCGCGGATCAAAAGGCTCGAGCCGAGGCCGAGCACGCCGATCGCGATCATGCCGAGCGCGATGTCGGCATATTGCACCAGCGAATAGGCTTCCCAGGTGAAATAGCCGATGCCGTATTGCCCCGAGATCATCTCGGCCGCAATTAGCGACACCCATGCGACTCCCATGCCGATTGTTAGACCAGTGAAGATATGCGGGAGCGAGGCCGGAAAGTACACGTCGCGGAAGATCGAGCGCTCGCGCGCGCCCAGGCATTGCGCCGCGCGCACCAGCACGGGATCAACCAGCGACATGCCGTGCAGCGTGTTGACCAGGATCGGGAAGAACGAACCGAGGAAGGTGATGAAGACGATGCTCTGCTCGTTGGTCGGCCACAGCATGATCGCCATCGGCACCCAAGCGATCGCCGGGATCGGCCGCAGTACTTCCGCAACCGGGAACACCACCTCATGGACCAGCTTGAAACGGCCCATGATCAGCCCGAGCGGTACGCCGACGATGGCCGCCAGCGAGAAGCCGAAGAAGATGCGCCGGCAGCTCAAGAGGATGTGCAACAGGAATTTGGGATCGTGGATTGCCTTGGTGAAGCTCGCGTAGACCGCAAGCGGCGAGGGCACGTTGGTGAAGCGCACGAAGAAGACGACGCGGTAGGTCGTGAGCAGATGCCAGACGAGCAGGAAGGCGGCGAGCGAGATCACGCCGATTGCGGTCGCACGCAACCTGTCCTGGTTGAGCCGGTACCAGCGCCCTGCCAGGGCGCCGAATGAGGATGGCGCGGAGGGCGGCGTCGTGACGGATGCGGGCTCGGTGACGGCTGCGGCTGCCGGCATGGCGTCCTCCTGATGGCGCAGGATGGCGGGACAGCTGCTCACGTCTTGCCTCCGGCGACCGCCGATTTCACGGCATCATCGAAGCCGAGCACCTTGCCGTTGATCTTGGCCGCATAGGCTTCCGCGTCCTTCTTCAGGAGAAACGGAGCCACATCGCCGTCACCGACCGCGTAGAAAGCCTGGTCGGCGAACAGCTTGATGCCGCGGGTGGTGTCGAAGACATAGGCGACGTTGATTTTCTTGCCCTTGGCCTTGAAATCGGCATAGGCGCCGAGCGTGCAGGCCGCGCTCGCGAACGGCAGGATGCCGGCCTCATCCACCCAGACCTCGCCGGCCTTGCGCGGATCTAAGATCGGCTTCCTGCAGAAGCTGTCCTCGCCGGAGATCTCGTAGTTCGTGGTGCTTGCGAGTTGCGCGTCATAATCGAGCTTCATCTCGGCATAGGCCTTGCGGATGTAGCTATCGTCGACCCACTTCTTCGGATCGAACTCCTTCATGCGGCCAAGGTTTTGCAGCACCTTGACATCTGTGGTCGCAGCCTCGATCAGCGCCGGCTTGATCGTGGGATCGGTGGTCATGTTGCCGCTCGGCCCCAAGAAGATGTAGACGACTTCCCTGCTGATGCCGGTCCACTCCTGGATCTTCTCGGCCGCAAGCTTGGGATTGTCGCGCAGCCACTGGTTGGCGGCGATGATCGCCTTCATGTAGGCGACGACGACCTCCGGATATTTCTCGGCGAAGTCGGTGCGGACGACGATGCCGTGGAAGGTCGGCAAATTGGTCTCGACGCCATCAAAGATCTTGCGCGCGAAGCCGCGGAACGGCAGCAACTCGGCGAAGGGAACAAAGTCGGCATGGGCGTCGATCTTCTTTTCCTGGAGATTGGTCGAGCCGACCTCCGGGCTTTGACTCACGAGCTGGAAGAAGTCGGGCGCATAGCCGCGGTCCTGCATCGCCTTCAGCACCATGCCGTGCGCGGCGGATCCGAAGGGCACGCTGACGAGCTTGCCCTTGAGATCGGCGAGATCGTAATAGGGCGAATCCTTGTGAACGACGATGCCGTTGCCGGAGCCGGAGAGGCTGTAGGCGGCAACGCCGATCAGCCGGCTCTTGCTTTCAGGATTGCTCTCGAAGGTGAAGCCGTTCACGATCAGTGGATAGTCGCCCATCATGCCGATCTGAAGCTTGTTCGCCATCATCGCGTTGGTGACGGGCGGGCCGGACGTGAAATTCTGCCATTCCAGCTCGAACTTGATGTTGGCGTATTTGCCGTCGGTCGGCAGATATTTTTCGAGGAGATGAAGCTGCCGGATGACGACGCCAGCGGTGACCGTATTGGTCGTGGTGTCCTGCGTGCCAATACCGAGGGTGACTGTCTCCGCCCTCGCGGGCTGCACCAGCAGGAGCGCCAGCGAAGTCACCGACATCGCGATCGAGAGCCTGGGAAGATGGCGGACCATTCTCATCCTCATTCGGTTGGATGTGCTGTGGTTGCCATGATTGGGCGAGGGGGCGGGCAGGGCAAATCCGGATTTAGCGCCGCAGTCGATTAGTTGCCGGGAAAGAGCGGTTGCATACTCCTTGGGCAGTTTTGCAGTTGAAAGCCAATTGCATGTGCATCGGTCTTAATCGGACGTCTGCCCGCGCATGTCCTCCAGGATGTCGGGGCGACAGACCACGATCTGCGAACGCTTCGTCTGAACGATTCCCTTCTCCTGCATGCGCTTCAGGCTGATCGTGACCCATTGCCGGGTCGCGCCGACCATGTGGGCGATGTCGGCATGGGTGAACGCGGCCGCGATCACCCGGCCGTCGGCGTCTTCCACGCCATAGAGCTCGACGAGGTGAAGCAAGAGATGCGCAAGGCGCTGGGTGATCGAGCGCGTTCCCAGCATCTGCGCCAGCGCCGAATAGCATTTGCCCTTGAAGGTCAGGCCTTCGATCAGGCCGATGGCGAGGTTGGGGATTTCAGCGGCCAGCGTTCGCAGCTCTTTTCCAGGAAGGTGCACGACGCTGCAATTGCTGGACGCAACGCCCGACCATTGATGCACGGTGCCTTCGAATACTTCGGGCCCGCCGACGAAATTGCCGACATGCCAGTAGGCGAGGGTGATCTCGCGGCCGAGCGGCGAGGTGTAGAAGACGCGGATGCGACCGCTCTCGATCAGCCAGATGCCATCATGCTTGCCGCCCTGGCTGAACAGCGTCTGGCCGCGGTTGAGCACCTTGCGGCGTCCCTGCTTCAGCACCAGTTCCCGCTCGCGCGGGTTCAGCTTGTCCATCAGCGGCGGCGGTCCGCCGATCCACTGCTGGTTCTCGGTGAGCAGCAGCGAGGAGCTTCCGGCAGGCCGGACCGTTGCGGGAACGGTCCCGCGAACCGCATTGGCCGCCTGCAACATCACCTGCCTCCGGATTGTTCAAACCGTTCTAAAGAGGAGCAATGTCCGTGCCAGACGGGAGAGGAAGGGGCGTTCCCACAAAATCTCGAAAACAACCCCATGCAAAGTAGCGCGGCAGCCTGGGGAGACGGTTCCGGGGCGTGCGCTTCGCGTGCGAACGGAGCTTGGGTGGGCGATCCAGTATTCTTGAGGCAGCAAAGGGTACGGATGGGCCGCGGCGTACTGGATTCCCTGCTTTCGCGGGGAATGACAGCGGAATATGTGGTCAGCGTTCACCCATCCTCGACGGAGCGTGATTAACGCTCGGCCAAATTCAGCAAATACGGCTTGGGGTAAATCCCGCGGTTGTGGCCGTCCGAGAACGAGATGTTCAGCCCGTAACCGAGGTCGCCGATCTCGGTGATGGCGATCCCCGGAAAGGCCTGGGGGAAGCGGCCGTCGAAGCGGGCGCGTGTGCAATGGGCGCATTTGCAGGAGAGGCGCAGCAGTTCGGCGGCGAGCGTGACCTCGCCGTCGCGCGTGGTGCGCACGACGAGCGTCGCACGATCGGCGCTTATTGCGTAGTCGGTCACTGTTGGCGCGGCCAGTGCAGTCATGGTCATGGCAAGTCTCCAGTCTGCTTCTAGCCAGCAAAGAATGCGTCGCGATAGCAACTAATTGCCGAGCGGACGTGACAGTCCCGAGGACAGCGTGGCTGCCTCCTCCTCGGTCATTGTCCGCGAAATGTGAAACTAATCGACCGGGAATGGCAGTTCGCCGTTGCGGGAATAGCTCCTCTCCGAAACTTTCCGCAGCATCGGGCAAGCAAGGAGAGACGAACGATGAGCGCTTTTCAGAAGGAGACGGTCCTCTCGGTCAGGCACTGGACCGAATCCCTGTTCAGCTTCACCGCGACACGCGATCCCGGCTTCCGCTTCCAGAACGGCCAGTTCGCCATGATTGGGCTCGAGGTCGACGGTCGGCCGCTGATGCGCGCCTACAGTATGGCAAGCGCCAATCACGAGGAGACGCTCGAGTTCTTCTCGATCAAGGTGCCCGACGGTCCGCTCACGTCGCGGCTCCAGAGGATCAGGGAAGGCGACATCATCCTGGTCGGTCGCAAGCCCACGGGTACCCTGATCACCGGCAATCTCATTCCGGGAAGGCGGCTGCTCCTGCTGTCCACCGGCACCGGGCTTGCGCCCTTCGCAAGCCTGATCAAGGACCCCGAAGTCTACGAGAATTACGAGACCATCGTGCTCGCCCATGGCTGCCGCCAGGTTTCCGAACTCGCCTATGGCGAGCACCTGGTCGACAGCCTGCAGGCCCGCGAATTCTTCGGTCCCCTGATCAGGGACAAGCTGATCTATTACCCGACTGTCACGCGCGAGCCGTTCCGCAATCGCGGTCGCCTCACCGACCTGATTGCGTCGAACCAACTCTTTGAGGATATCGGCCAGTCTGGTCTCGATCGCGACACGGATCGCATCATGCTGTGCGGCAGCCCGGCGATGCTGGAAGAGCTCCACGTGATGTTCAGGGATCGCGGCTTTGCCGAAGGCAGTCACAACCAGCCCGGCCACTTCGTGATCGAGAAGGCGTTCGTGGAGCGGTGAGGGGCAAATCTCTCCCCGACGACAACTAATTGCTATCGCCGGGACCCCCATCTGAACAATCTGATGTAAAGGCGCCGGACCTGCCGGCGAACCAGGAGCAAGCGATGGCACTAGATCAGATCGTCGACGGACTTTCGGAGGTTTCCTGCGATGTGCTGGTCATCGGCGGCGGCACGGCCGGCCCGATGGCGGCGCTGAAGGCGAAGCTCAAGAATCCGAAGGCCAATGTCGTCCTGCTCGAAAAGGCCAACGTGAAGCGCTCCGGCGCAATCTCGATGGGCATGGACGGGCTGAACAACGCCGTCATCCCCGGCCATGCGACGCCGGAGCAGTACACCAAGGAGATCACCATTGCGAACGACGGCATCGTCGATCAGAAGGCGGTCTATAAATACGCGCAGAGCTGTTACAAAATCATCGAGGAGCTCGACAGTTTCGGCATCCGGTTCCTGAAGAATGAGAACGGCGACTACGCCGTCAAGAAGGTGCACCACATCGGCACCTACGTGCTGCCGATGCCAAATGGCGAGACCGTGAAGAAGGCGCTGTACCGCCAGCTCCGCCGTGCCCGTATCCTGATTTCCAATCGCTACATGGCGACGCGATTGCTGAAGTCCGCCGACGGCCGCGTTGCCGGTGCGATAAGCGTCAACACGCGCACCGCCGAAATGCTCGTGATCAAGGCCAAGGCGGTGATCCTGTGCATGGGCGCCGCCGGTCGGCTCGGCCTTCCGACATCAGGCTACTTGTTCGGCACCTACGAGAACGCCGCTAATTCCGGCGACGGCTACGCCATGGCCTATCACGCTGGCGCGGCGCTCGCGAACCTCGAATGCTTCCAGATCAATCCGCTGATCAAGGACTATAACGGACCGGCCTGCGCCTATGTCGCCGGCCCGTTCGGCGCCTACACAGCCAACAATGAGGGCTCCCGTTTCATCGAATGCGATTACTGGTCCGGCCAGATGATGCTGGAGTTCTACAACGAGCTGCTGTCCGGCAAAGGTCCGGTATTCCTCCAACTCAAGCATCTCCATCCCGACACCATCTCGGAGATCGAATCCACGCTGCACAAGGTGGAGCGGCCGACGCGCGGCCTGTTCCAGCAGGGACGCGGCGTCGACTATCGTAGCGAGTCCATCGAGATGCACATCTCCGAGATCGGCTTCTGCTCCGGCCACAGTGCCTCTGGCGTGTTCGTCGACGACAATGCTCGCACCACCGTGCCGGGGCTTTATGCCGCCGGCGACATGGCGAGCGTGCCGCACAACTACATGCTGGGCGCATTCACCAACGGTTCGGTCGCCGGCATCGACGCGATGGAGTTCGCCGACAGCCACGACTTTGCGGAGTTCGATGCGAGCGAGGTGGCGAAGGAGCGCGAGCGGGTGATGGCGCCGACCACGCGCGAGGACGGCATTCCGCCGAACCAGATCGAGTACAAGACGCGGCGTCTCGTGAACGACTATCTCCAGCCGCCCAAGGTCACCCGCAAATACGAGCTCGGCATGCGCCGCCTCGCCGAGGTACGCGAGGACATGCAGGAGCGCATGATCGCCCGCAACGCGCATGAATTGCTCCGCGCGCTGGAGGTGCAGTCGATCATGGATTGCGCGGATATGGCGGCCCACGCCTCGCTCTACCGCGAGGAGAGCCGCTGGGGCCTGTACCACTGGCGCACGGACTTCCCGGAGAAGGACAACGAGAACTGGTTCTGCCACACGCTACTGTCTAAGCAGAACGGCAAGATGACCAGCGAGAAGCGTGCCGTCGAGCCCTATGTCGTGCCGATCGCCGACGAGGAGAAGGACCTCTACGACAAGCAGCGCATCCGGGCGAGCGCCTGAGCCGCCGAACAGCAACGCAACAGGAGATTTGACGATGCCTCTCGCTTCCTATCAGACCTCGGTCCCGGTGGTGGTCGACGACGCCAAATGCATTGCGGACAAGGGCTGCACGGTGTGCGTCGACGTCTGCCCGCTCGACGTGCTGCGTATCAGCGACATGACCGGCAAGGCCTACATGGCCTATGACGAGTGCTGGTACTGCATGCCCTGCGAGGCGGATTGCCCGACCGGCGCCGTTACCGTCAATATTCCCTATCTCCTGAGGTGAGCATGTCGAGCCCGTTCGAATCCTACGACGACCTCGACGACGCCGACGAGCGGCTTCAGGCCGCGGACCCCGCGGAACGCCGCGTCGCCATCATCGCGCTCGGTCATTCCGGGGATCCCGCCGCGGTCGGCCATCTCGCCAACATGGTGTCCGATCCCGATGCCGGCGTACGCCAGCAGGTCGCGATGGCGCTCGGCGAATTCGACGGGCCGGAGGCGGCGAGTGCACTCGTCAAGCTACTGGTCGACCCTGAAAGAATCGTCGCGTCGGCCGCGGCCGACAGCATGGCCGAGTTCAAGGACCCGGCCTGCGCCGACATCATCCTGCCGCTGGTGAGGCATTCCCACGCCTTCGTCCGCATGGGCGCGCTGCGTGCGCTGAAGGAGTTGCGTCGCAAGGACACGCTGAAGCCCGCGCTGGAAGCGCTCCAGGATGCTGATGCTGCCGTGCGCGTGCAGGCGATCGGCGTCATCGGCTTCCTGAAGCTCGAAGAATCGATTCCGGCACTGACCGCGCTGATCCACGATCCCGATGCCCATGTACGACGCGCCGCGGTAAGTGCGCTGGCGTTTTCGCAGATGAAACCGGCGGCCGAGACGATCATTCGCGCGCTGAAGGACGCCGACTGGATGGTCCGCGAGATGGCTGCCGACACCCTGGGTCTCAACGTCAACGGTTCACTCGCCGCCGATCAGCTCATCGCCGCGCTTGCCGACGATTTCTGGCAGGTGCGGCTGAGAGCGATCCGCAGCCTCGGCAAGATGAAGATCGAGCGCGCCGTGCGTCCGATCGGCAATTGCGTCAACCACGAGCAGGCGAATCTGCGCAAGGAAGCAGCGGCCGCACTCGGCGAGATCGCCGATCCCGAAGGGGAGGCGTACCTCGCCGTGATCGCCAACGATCCCGATCCCGACGTACGCAAGAACGCGCGCTGGGCGCTCCAGCAGATCGCGGCGAAGAAGGCGAGAGCCGGCTCGTAAGCATGGGCGTCTTCGATTCACCTCTCCCTACGGGAGAGGTGAACCTCAGTGTCCGGTTTAGTCAATTCTCGCGGCGCTGCAGCTAGAAATGACGTCAAAACCGCTTCGCCAGGTCGGCGAGGCGGCGATGGGCGCCATCGCGGGCGGCGCGGATCGGCTCGGCGGGGCCGGCCGTCGGGCCGATCGGCACGAAGCGCACGTCGTTCACGCCGATGAAGCGCAAGGCCTCGCGCAAATAGGGCGTTGCCATGTCGAGGCGGCCGCGGTTCATCCCGGTCGCATAATCGCTGCCACTCGCCAGGATGACCAGAGTCGGGCGGTCCTTGAGCAGAGGAAAATAGCCCTGCAACGGATCGAAGCGGAACGTCAGCCCCGGCTGGATGATGACGTCGAACCATTGCTTCAGCTTGTAGGGGATGCCGAAATTCCACATCGGCGTCGAGATCAGTACGCGGTCGGCGAGCGAGAAGCGTAACGCCATCCGCTCGGCTTCGGCAAAGCTGTCCCGCTGTGCATCGTTAAAGGCCTGTGCCTTCATGCGCGCATACTTCGCCTCGACGATGGGGCCGACGAACTCCGGCATGCGCTCGCGCCAGAGATCCATTACGTCGACGTCCCAGTCCGGGTGCGCCTGACGAAACCCGTCAAGGAAGACGCGCGCCCCCGCGCTCGACTCGGAGTCGGCGCGCGGCGAGCAGGACAGATGCAGGAGCTTTGCCACTGCTCATCCCAGCGCTCTGATAACGGTCTCGGCCTTGGTGACGACTGCCACGTTCTGCATGGCGAAGTTGACTGAAGCATTGTGCCAGTCGGCGTTCATGGTCGAGCAGCAGTCCTCCGGCACGATCATGAAATAGCCCTTGTCGGCACCGGTTCGCGCGGTGTGCTCGACGGACATGTTGGTCCAGGCGCCGGTGTTGATGATCATGTCACGCCCTGTCGCCTTGAGGATGGTCTCGAGCTTGGTGCCCTCCCAAGCACTCATGCGCATCTTCTCGACCACGAAATCACCGGGCCGCGGCTCGAGGCCGGAGACGGGCGCCGCGCCCCAGCTCCCGCGCACCATCGCTTTGCTGTCGACCAGCCCCTCGAACAATGGCGCGTTCAGCGTGACGCCGGGCGCACCCGGCTCGACCACGAACCAGATATGGATGATGGCAACGCCGCGCCCGCGTGCTGCTTCCGCCAGCCGGCGCACGTTTTCGATCACGTTCTGCTGACGCGCGTGCACGGGGGCGCCGGACTCGGCAAAGGCGCCACCATCCATGACGACGTCGTTCTGAAGATCCTGGATGATCATGGCGCAGCGCTGCGGATCGAGCCGCAGCTCGCCGCTGGTGAGGATCGGTGCTGCTGCCGAAGAGCTGGCACCCGCGCCGCCAGGCTTGCCGCTCATATAAGGCTCGTGCCGCGGCCCCGTTCGGGTCGGGATCGCGTAGACCGAATGAGTTGCGGTGAGATAGAGCGTGCGGAAATCCGGGCCGCCCCAGGCGAGATTGGCCACGAGCTCGGGCACCCGCACCTTGCCGAGCAACTCGCCGCGCGGCGAATAGACCCAGACGCCGCCGGGCGCGGTGACCCAGACATTGCCGTGCTGGTCGCACTTCATGCCATCGGGCAGGCCCGGCTCGAGCTCCGACTTGATGCCGCCTGCGAACACGCGCGCGTTCGACAGGGGGCCGTCTGCGTTGACATCGAACACGCGGATCAGGGCCTGCACGGTGTCATTGACGTAGAGCAGCTTCTCGTCAGGTGAGAAGCAGAGTCCATTCGGCTGATCGAACAGATTGCGCTCGACCACGAGCTGCGGCTCGCCGCCCGGCATGACACGATAGACGCCCTGGAAGCCGAGCTGCCGCGGCCGCTCGACGCCATAGACGGGCATACGTCCATACCAGGGGTCGCTGAAATAGATCGCTCCGGAGGAGTGCACGCAGACGTCGTTGGGGCTGTTGAGCTCCTGGCCCTGAAAATGGGAGGCCAGGACCTCGCGCCGTCCGTCGGCTCGTTCGCGGATCAGCGACGAGGTCGCGTGCTCGCAAACGATCAGGTTCAGCTCGGCATCATAGGTCATGCCGTTGCATTTGTTGGCGGGGCGCTTGACCTCGACGACACCGCGCCGCGCATCCCAGCGCCGGCGCACGTCGCCCGGCATGTCCGAAAACAGCAGGAAGTGATCGGCCGGATGCCAGATCGGTCCTTCCGTGAAATCGAAGCCGGTGCCGACTTGTGCCACCGGCGCGTAGGGGTCGATCAGGTTCTCGAATTCACTTCGCAAGGTGACGTGGGTCATCGGTCAATCCTCAAAGCATGATCCGGAAAAGTGCGAAGCGGTTTTCCGAAAAGATCATGCGCTACTAAGACCATCAGGCGGGGAACCAGTTACGCTGCGGCACCGACTGCACGATCGGTCCGGGCACTTGGTCATGCAGCCGTCCCACGACATTGCCGCCCTCGATCTTGGCGGGGCGGTCGTGCACTGGCAGCAGGTAGCGCGAATTGCTGAGCAGCTTCTTGATGGCCGCCTTCTCGGCGCGCTTGGTCGTGCCGTGATTGCCGGTCGTGCGGGGCTCCCAGTCGTGGATTTCGTGGAAAGGCGTGACGATCTGGTCGTTGAAATCGTAGATCACGTCGCCGCAGATGGTCGCGATGCCGTCGGCTGTGTGGACGATGATGTTCATCGAGCCTTCCGTGTGCGCGTTCGCAGCGTCGCAATAGACGCCGGGCATCAGCTCGATGGGACCGGTAATCTCGAGGTCGAGGAAGCGCAGCGCGCTCTTGGTGTGCAGACGGTCGATCAGATGCTTGATGTCGGGCGCGGGATATTGCGGGTGCATCAGGCCGGAGACCGAATATTCGAGCTCACGGCGGTTGACGACGACCGTCGTGTTCATAGGGAACAAATCGTCCTTGCCGGCGTGATCGATGTGCAGATGGGTGTGGCAGACGAAGCGGACGTCGCCCATGCGCACGCCATGTCGGGCAAGCTGATTCTCGATCATGTGCTCGTGGTACTGCAAGCCACGCATTCCCAGCGTTTCCATGATCTGGTTGGAGCGGTAGCCGGTGTCGACGACGACCGGGTAGGGGCCGCCGAGGATCAGGAAGCCGAGGGTGAGGACGCGGCGGGTGCGGCCGCAGTCGCGGCCCAGAACCAGAAAGCTCGATTCCAGCTCGATATCGCCATAGTCCAGGATCTTGATCTCCAGCGGCATTCTTTCCCCTCCCTGTCTCTGTTCGTGTGTTGCCCCTGCGCTACAGCCGATAGACGCGCATGGCGGTCATTCCAAAGATTGCCTCGCGTTGCGCGGTGCTCAGCGGTGCCGCGGCAGTGCGGAAGGCGTCGATCAACTCGCTATAGCTGGTCCACAATTTCTCGATCGGGAAATTCGATCCGAACAGGCAACGCTCGGCGCCGAAAGCCGCAACCGTGTCGGACAGCACCGCCGCGATGTGCGCGGGATCATTGCGATGGATGAAGGTGCCGAGCCCCGATAGCTTCGTCACCACGTTCGGACACGCGGCGAGGCGAGCCATTCCAGCGCGCCAGGCTGCGCGGCCCGCCGGCGAAAGATCCTCCAGCATGCCGGCGTGCTGAAGGATGAAAGTCACCTTCGGGCAAACCTCGACGAGGTTGGCTGCATCCGGCATTTGCGGCGTGAACACCTGAAGATCGAAGCTCCAGTCATAGTCAGCGAGGTATCCGATGTTGCGGCGGATCGTGGGGTCGAGACAGAGATCAGGCCGGACCGCAAAGCGGTAAAGCGGGTTATCATGCCAGTGCAGCTGCATGCGCACGCCGCGCACCAGCGGATAGCGCTTCAGGCGGTCAAGCTGCGGGCGGACGTCGTCGGCGGCGAAGTTGGCATAGGCGACGATGGCATGCGGCCAGCCGTGCTCATCGGCGGTCTGCTGCACCCAGGCAGTCTCGTCCTCAAAACGATCATTGGCCCAGTTGGTCTGAACGTAGACCGAGTGGGTGACGCCGGTGCCTTTGAGATCCTCGAGATATTCGTGAATCGGATAGTCGCGCCGGATCGGTTCGTACGGCCCGAAGATGCGGGGCTGCATGGGGCCGATCAGCCAGGGCAGATCGGCCTGGCGCCAGATGTGATGATGGCCGTCGACGATATCGGTCACGCGACTCTCCTTCGTCCCAGCGCCAGCACGTGCGCGACGATCGACGCGCTCGATCCGCCGTCCACGAGATCATCGACGAAGGGCTCGATGGCGACCAGTGCTTCGGTCCGCGGGCGAAAGCCGGGGCTTGTCGCGAGGGGCGTCAGCCAGCTCACCCGCCAGGCACGCCGCGACAATCTTGCGACCGCGTCGCGCAAGCTATCGGGTTTGCCACGCTCCAGGCCGTCAGAAACGACGACCACCACCGCACCACGCGCATAGCCGCCGAAGCGCGGCACGCCAAGGAAGGCTTGCAGCGCGTCGCCGATGCGGGTGCCGCCGTCCCAATCGCTCACGAGATGCGCGGCGGCATTGAGCGCCTGCTCACGGCGCTTGACGCGTAGCGCACGGGTAACGCGGGTGAGGCGCGTGCCGAAGGTAAAAACCTCGATAGTGGGCGCGGCCTGCACCAGCGCGTGCGCGAGCTTCATGTTCTCCTCGGTACGGGCCTTCATCGAGCCGGAGACGTCGATCAGCAGCAAGAATTTTCGCGGTCGCTGCCGTCGCTTGAGGTGTCCGAGCCGCAAAATCTCGCCATCGCTGCGGACGGTGTCGCGCAAGGTTCGGCGCAAATCGGCGAAGGGACCGTGGCGCGCGCGCATGCGGCGATGGCCGCGCCGCTTGGGCAGGCGCCGCGGAGCCTCGCGCGCCAGGCGGCGCAGTGCATCGCTGCTTGATGTGACGGCGAACCGTCGTTCGACCAGAGCCTCGGCGCGCGTGGCTGTCAGCCCGGATTCGCTGGCTTCATCAGACAGCAGCGGGTCCTCGTCGCCGCGGCCTTCCTCTTGCAGCCGGACGGTCTCGTCGTCCTCACCCACGTCGGTCCGCTCGATCACTTCGCTGCCGCGGAAGTGCAAATCGAACAGCCGGTCGAAGGTGGCGCGGCGTTCAGGCGGCGGGGCCAGCGTTGCGAGGGCAGCCTGCCGGATGTCGCCGAGGCTGCGCGGGCCGAGCAGCTCGATCGCGGCGAGGAAGGACGTGGTCTGTTCCGGCGCGACGGCGAAACCGTTGGCGCGCAGAAGCGCCACGAAGGAGATGAAGACGCGCACCGCGCGCGGCAACTGCAGTTCGGTGCTCATGCGGAAGCCTCCGCAAGCAAGGCGTCAAGTCGTGGCGAGATGAAGTGCAGGTCTTCCTCGTCCTTGAGCGCAACGCCGATCGCGCGCTTGAATGCATCCGGCCAGCGCGCGCCGCCCTTTTGAAGGAGGGTTGCGGCCTCGGCCCAGTCGACGGCCTCGGCGATCCCTGGCGCCTTGCTCAGCGGCTCGCGCCGGAGCTTGCCGACAGCGGCAACCACCGCGCGGGCCGTTGCCTCGGCGACGCTGGAGGCCCGCATCATCACGATGCGCGCCTCGCGCTCGGCGGTGGGATAGTCGATCCAGTGGTAGACGCAGCGTCGGCGCAAGGCTTCATGCAGGTCGCGTGTGCGGTTCGAGGTCAGCACCACGACGGGCCGCTCGGCCGCGCGCACCGTGCCGCGCTCGGGAATGGAGATTTGGAAGTCGGACAGGAATTCGAGCAGGAACGCCTCGAACTCCTGGTCGGCACGATCGATTTCGTCGATCAGCAGCACGGTGGAATCCGGCGCGCGCAGCGCGGCGAGCATCGGACGCTCGATCAAAAACGTCTCGCCATAGATGTCGATGCTCTCGTCGCCGGCCTGGCGGATCGCCAGCATCTGGCGCGGATAGTTCCACTCGTAGAGCGCGGCGGACGCGTCGATGCCCTCGTAGCATTGCAGGCGGATCAGCCGACGGCCGAGCACGGCGGCGATCGCCTTCGCCGCCTCGGTCTTGCCGACACCCGGCGCGCCTTCGAGCAGCAGCGGCTTGCCGAGCGCGAGGCCCAGATAGGCCGCGGTCGCGAGCCCCTCGTCGGCGAGGTAATAGGCCGCGCGCAATGCCTTCTCCAGCGCCTCCGGGCCATCGATGCCGACGATGTTGCTGCGAACGGCCATTGCAAACCTCAGCGCCGCGCCTGCGGCCGCGCGCCGCCCTGGGCCTTGATCGCGCGCAGCACTTTTTCAGGCGTGATCGGCAGATCGTCGATGCGCACGCCGACAGCGTTGAAGATCGCGTTGGCAACGGCGGGCAGCACCGGATTGGCGCACATCTCGCCGGGACCTTTGGCGCCGAACGGGCCATCGGGAGCAGGGCGCTCCAGCACGGCGATGTCGTGCGGGCAGATGTCACCAGGCCCGGGCATCGGGTACTCAACGAAGTCGCGCGGGCCGTGCACGGGATCAGGATAATAAGGTTCCGGCGTCTCGTAGAGCGCGTGGCTGACACCCATCCAGGCGCCGCCGACGAGCTGCTGCTCGACGAGGCGCGGGTTGAGCGCGCGGCCGAGCTCATAGGCCGAATCCATGCGCACCATGGCGACCTCGCCAGTTTCATCATCAACTTCGACCTCGGCGACGAGGCAGGCATGCGCATAGCAGGTCGCCGGCGACATCTCGCCGGTCTCCGGGTCGACGTCGGACAGCGGCACCAGGAAGATGCCGCGACCCGAGATGGTCTTGCCCTGCTTGAACTGCGCTGCGATCGCGACGTCCTTGGTCGAGATCGAACGGTGCGGCGCGCCCTTGACGTGGATATTGCCGCGCCCGTCGGTCTCGAGGTCGGCGGCGTTGACCTCGAGCTCCTCGGCGGCGGCCTCCATCATCACACCGCGGGCTTCGCGAGCCGCAGCCATCACGGCATTGCCGACGCGATGCGTGCCGCGCGAAGCGAACGAGCCCATGCAATGCGGGCCGGTGTCGGAGTCCGCCGTGTCGACATAGACGTCCTCGACGGGCACGCCGAGCGTCTCCGCGCAGATCTGGCGGGTCACGGATTTCATGCCCTGGCCGAGATCGATCGAGGACAGCGCTACCGTGAACTTGCCGCTGGGATTGGAATGCACCAGCGCCTGGCTGGGATCACCGCCGAGATTCATGCCGATGGGATAGTTGATCGACGCCATGCCGCGTCCGCGATGCCGGGTCATCTAGCGCCTCCTGGTGCCGAAGACGGAGGAGAAGCGGGTTGCGCCGTGCGAGGGGGCTGTCGGCCGCGGTGATGGCGGCGGTGCAGGTGGCGGCGGCTCACGCGGCGGCTCGCGGGTGACGGTGGGAGGCAGTCGGTCATAGGTCGTTCGCTGCTGCGCCGTCGCGGCGGGTCGCGCGCGAGATTCTGTTGGCGTCGGCGGAATGACGGCACGACTGCCGCCGCCGTCCTTGCGCGAGGACGCTCGCCTGAACTCTTCGCGGATCGGCCATTTGGCCTTTTCGGCTGCCACCTGCACGCACTCGATCAGCGCCGTGTTCTTCGCCTCGCGCCGATGCGCCTTCATGTCGCCGTCGCGATAGGCGTTGAGGATACGGAACTCCATCGGGTCCATGCCGACGAGATGCGCCAGCTTGTCCATCTGGCATTCGATGGCAAAATCCATCGCGGTGACGCCGAAGCCGCGCATCGCGGTCGCCGGCGTGCGGTTGGTGAAGACGCAATAGACGTCGCCATAGACGTTCGGGATGGTGTAGGGCCCGGGCAAATGCGCGGCGCACTTGACGGCTGCGTAGCTCGACAGTCGCGTATAGGCGCCGCTGTCGAAATAGGCGCGGATCTTGCGGGCGACGATGCGGCCATCGCGCATCACGCCATCCTTGATGTAGATGCGCTCGGCGCCCCGCGGCGGGCCATATTGCATCTCCTCCTCGCGCCCGAACACGTAGCGCACGGGGCGCCCTGTCAGCATCGCCCCGAGGATGGCGAGTGGTTCGGTCAGCGTATCCACCTTGCCGCCAAAGCCGCCGCCGACGGTGCCGCCGATGAAGTGGAAGGTGTTGGAGGGCACGTCCAGGATCTTGGCGCAGGTATCGACCGAGAAGAACAGCGCCTGGGTCGAGGTGTAGACGACGTAGCGGCCATTGGTGTCGGGCGCCGCGATCGCGCCGTTGGTCTCGGTCGGCGCATGCTCGATCGGCGACATCTGATAGCGCTGCTCCAGCACGTGATCGGCCGTCGCGAGCGCCGCGTCCGCATCGCCGAAGCGGAGCTTCTGATGATCGTAGACATCGTGATAAGTGAAGGTGTTCTTGGGATAGGTCTCATTGACCACGGGCGCGCCGGGCTTCAGCGCGTCCTCGACATCGAACACGGTCGGCAGCGGCTCGTAGTCGATCCGCACCTTGGCGATGGCCTCAAAGGCCTCGCGCTCACTGTCGGCAACGATGGCGACAATCGGCTCGCCCTTATAGCGAACCTTGTCGACGGCCAATGACGGCTCGTCGTCCTTGCCAAAATTGATGAGGCTCAACAGGGTGTTGAGATTGCGCGGTACGTCGGCGCCGCGGATGATCCGGCGCACGCCAGTCGAGCGCTCGGCTTCAGTCGTGTCGATGCGGCGCAGCCGCGCATGGGGGTGGGTCGAGCGGACGACTTTCAGATGCAGCATGCCTTGCAGCTTGTGATCGCCAAAGTAGGTCGAGGTGCCCGTGACGTGGCCGAGCATGTCCTGGCGCTGCGTGCCCTTGCCGATCTCCTTGAGATTGTCGTCGCGCTCGTCGGCGAAGATATCCTTGCGCAATTCCAGCATGGCAGATGTCCTCAGGCGCTGGCCCGGCCGCCCGAGGCGGCGAAAATGGCGTTGATGATCGGTTCGTAGCCGGTGCAGCGGCAGATGTTGCCGGAGATCGCTTCCACGATCTCGGCGCGGCTCGGCTGTGGATTACGGTCGAGCAGGGCCTTCGCAGCCATCAGCATGCCCGGCGTGCAGTAGCCGCATTGGGCCGCGAAATTGTCGGCGAAGGCGCGCTGGAGAGGATGTAGGCTCGGGCCTTGCTTCAAGCTGTCGAGCGTTTCAACGGAACGGCCGGCCACGGTCTCCGCCAGCGTCAGGCAGGAGAGATAAAGCTCGCCATCCACAAGCACGCTGCACGTGCCGCAGCCGCCCTGGCCGCAGCCGAATTTCGGCGTCATGTCGCCAATCAGCTCGCGCAGTGCCACCAGCAGATTGGTGCCGCCATCGACGAAGATGGCGACGTCGCGGCCGTTGTGACGAAATTGCAGGGGAGTCTTCGACATGACGGTCTATTCCTGACCCGAGAGAAGGCGACGCAAATGCACACCGACGATCTCGCGGCGATACCAGGCGCTGCCGAGTGCATTGTCGGATGGTGATGTCCCTTCGCCCGCGGCGGATGCTGCGGCGGCGATGGTAGCGGCGTCGAGCGAACGGCCCTCCAGCGCGCGCTCGGCGGCGCGCGCGCGGATCTGCGTCGGCGCCATCGATCCCAGCGCGATGCGCGCGCCGGCGATGCGGCCGCCGCTGATGGGCAGATGCGCCGCGAGGGTGATGACGGAGCCGCCCTTGGGCTTGATGCGGGCGATCTTGCGATAGCGGAAGGCCTCCGCACTTGCCGGTCGTGTACAGGAAACCGACAACACCAGCGTGCCGGCCTGACGCTCGCGCGATTGCAGGAATTCCTCGATCGGGATATCGCGCGCGCCAAAACCGCCTTGCATGGCGACGGTGGCATCGAGCGCAAGCAGGGCGACCGTGAAGTCGCCATATGGATTGGGTGCGAACAGATTGCCGCCGACCGTTCCCATGTTGCGCACTGCAGGCCCGCCGATCGAACGGGCAGGGGCGTGCAGGAAACCGAGATCGCGCTCGGCCAGAATCTTCGCAAAGGTCACGCCGGCGCCGAGCGTGACGCGCGGACCAGATGCGTCGATCCGGGACAGCGCCTGATCGTTGGCGCGCACGACGGTCGAGATCGAGATATCGCCCTCATTCAGTGCGCGCATCACGAGCGTGCCGCCGCCAAGGTAGCGCGCGCTACGGTCCGACGACAGGGCTGCGGCCGCTTCGCTGGAATTCGTAAAAGTCTTCACCGTCACAGACATGGCTACGTGGTCTCCTTCAGATGCCGGCGGATGGCCTCGAAGCCGGCCTGGTAAATGTCTTCCGCGACCTTATGGGTGATGCGGGCCGCGTCCTCGGGTTTCGTCGTGAAGCGCGATTCCCAGTGCCAGAAGGTGCGGTCGCCGTCGGTGACCGGCAGCAGGCGGACATGGGCCACGTAGTTGAACATGGGAATGGGTGTATCGAGAAGGCAGTAACTGAAGGTCTGTTCGAGATCGGAGAGCGCCAGCAACTGCTCGCGCAGCTCCGAGCCGTCCTTCAGCTTGAACCGTCTGATGCAGCCGATCTTGTCGGAGGGGTGCGCGCGCTCGATCGAAGAGGTCGCGACCGCCGGATGCCAGCGGTCATGGCCGTTGAAATCGCGCAGCACGGCCCATGCAGCGTCGCTCGGCGCGTCCAGGATCGTGCTTTTGACGATATGCGGCACGGCCGTCACCCTCCGAACACCCGCTTGAGCGCGTCGAAGCCGCCCTGGAATACGCCGCCGCCGATATTGTTGACGAGCTCGGTCTCCCGCTCCGGCGCGCAGTCGAATTCGGCGGTCCACTCCATAAAGGTCTGGTCGCCGTCGGTGACCGGAGTGAGGCGCAGCGTCGCGACATAGTTCTCGACGCCCATGGGAGATTCCAGGATCGAATAGGTGCAGAACATGTCGTAGTCGGAGAGGCCGAGCAGCTTCTCGCGGATGCGGTCGCCGTTGCGCAGGCGAAAATCCCTGACGCAGCCAATTTTGTCGGAGGGGTCGCCGCCCTCGATGCGGCTCTCGGCGATTGCCGGGTGCCAGTTCGGCATGCCATTGAAGTCGCGCACCCGCGCCCAGACGCGGTCGTTACGCGCATTGACGACGGTTGAGACGTAGACGCGGGCCATGATGCGACCTCAACTCTTCTTCCGTGGGCCACGCTCGGCCGGCGGCCCACCTTCGGTGGAGGGCGCGGGCGCGGCGGCCGGCTTGTCGCCTCCACCTCCGCCGCTCTTGCGTGTGGAATCCTTGATGCCCTGCATGTCGCGGGCCTCGCGGATCAGACCCGGCATTTTGGCGAGGCTGCCGCCTTCGACGCCGATGTCGGAGAGGATGGAGTCGATCAAGGGCGCCTGGACGCGGTAGCGCAACGCCGAATCGATCACCTCGTCGGTGGCACTGCGGCCGCCATTGCCACCGCCATGGCCGCTACCGTTGAGGCCGTCGACCTGGAGGATACGGATGCCCTCGATCTTTTCCATCGGCTTGACGCTCTCGCGCACGATGCCTTCGATGCGATCGAGCAGCTTTCTGCGGAACAGCGAGTAGCGCGCTTGATCGGTCAGCACGTTCTCGGCCTCGTTCAGCATCCGCTGCGCTTCAGCCTCGACCGCGGCGCGAACACGCTCGGCCTCGGCGGCAATGCGCGTCTCCTCGGCCTGCTTCTCGGCGAGCAGCACCTCGACCGTCTTGCGCCGCTTGGCGATCTCGCTCTCCCGCGCCGTGACGACGCGTTCGGCCGCTTCCGTTGCCCGCATGCGGGCTTCCTCGGCCGCGGCGCGCGCAGCCGACTCCTCCAGCGACTTCTGATGGATGGCGATGGCCTTTTCCATCAGGACCGTCTCGACCTCCTTCTCGCGGTTCACTTCCAGCTTCCGCAGCTCGCGCTCGCGGCCGATGCGGGCTTCGTCCAGACCCCGGTCGGAGGCAATGCGGGCACGCTCGACTTCTTCGCGTGAGGCAATCTCGGCTTCCTGCAAGGATTGGACGCGCGCGACCTCGAGCTGCTCGATCGCGCGGCGGCGCTCGATACGGGCGGCTTCCAGCGCCTGCTCGCGCGAGACGTCCGTGGTTTCGACCTCCTTGCGCGCGACGATCTCGGCCTGCCTGACCTGGCGGTCGGCGTCGATGCGCTCGGACTTCTTGGTCGATAGCGCGATGACGCGATCCTCATCCGCGATCTCGATCGCCTTCTTCTGCTCGATGTTGAGCACTTCGCGCTTCTTGGAGGAGTTGATCCGCTCGGCTTCGAGCGCGAGGTCGACGCCAATGCGCTGGCGCTCGATGGCGTCGCGCCGCTTCAGCTCGGCCGCCTCCAATACGCCGGTTCGCTCGATTTCGAGCGCGCGGGTCTCACGCTCGGCCTGGATGCGCTCGGCGGCAACCGCTTTCTCCTGCGCGATGCGCGCGGCCTCGATCGCCTCGCGGGAGGCAATGTCGGCTTCCTCGACAGCGCGGTTGCGGGCAATCTCGAGTGAGCGGACCCTCTCTTCCTGGGCAATGCGGGCGGCTTCGGTGGCTTCGCGTGCAGTGACACCGGCGATATCCAGGGTCTGGTTGCGGTCGATCTCCAGCTGCCGCGTATTCTGCTCGGCGGCGATCCGCTCCGCAGCAAGTGTGCGCTCGCGTGCGATCCGCGCGGCCTCGACTGCCCGCTGCGCCTCGATCTCGGCCTCCTGGATGGTGCGCACCTGCTGGATCTCCAGCGCGCGGGTGCGTTCGTCGGACGAGATACGCTCGACATTGACAATCATGGTCTGGGCGATGCGGGCCTTTTCAGTAGCCTCGCGTGCAGCGATCTCGGCCTCATCGACGGCGCGGGTACGCTCGATCTCACGGCGCCTCGTCTCTTCCTCGTTGGCAATGCGGGCGTCGGTCACCACGCGATCCTGCTGGATGCGGGCTTTCTCGATAGCTTCACGCGCGGCGATCTCGGCTTCCTCGACGGTACGCATCCGTTCGATCTCGCGCTGGCGCACCTCGCGTTCGGAGGCGATGCGCGTCGTATCGATCGAGCGCTGGTTGGCGATCCGGGTCTTTTCGACCTCCTCGCGGGCGAGCAGCTCCTTCTCTTCGATGGTCCGGGTCCGCTCGATCTCCTTCTGGCGGGTCTCGCGCTCGGAGGCGATGCGGGCCTCGGCAATCGCCTGATCGTTGGCGATGCGGGCCTTCTCAATGGCTTCGCGCGCGGAAATCTGCGCCTGCTCCGCCTCGGTCTCGCGTAGTGCGCGCTCCCGGGCGACCTCGGTGCGCTGAAGCGCGCGGCGCATCTCGATGTCGCGTTCCTGCTCGAGGCGCGCGGTCTCGCTTTCGCGCTCGATCTCGAGGGCCTGCCGCTCGGCTTCCAGATTGCGCGAGCGAATCTTGATCATCGAGTCCTGCTCGATGTCGTTGCGCAGCTTGCGCTTGGCCTCGATGTCCTCCATCAGCCGCGTCAAGCCCTCGGCGTCGAAGCGGTTCGAGGGGTTGAAGAATTCGAGGTCAGTCTGGTCGAGATCGGTGATCGCGACCGATTCGAGTTCGAGACCGTTCTGGGCGAGGGCTTCGGCGGCGTTGGTCTTGACGCGCGCGACGTAGTCGCCGCGCCGCTCATGCATCTCCTCCATGGTCATCTCGGAAGCAACCGAGCGGATGGCGGAGATGAACTTGCCGGCCAGCAGGGCGTGGAGCTGCTCCGGCTCCATGGTGCGGCGGCCGAGCGTGGCGGCCGCGATCGAGACCGCTTCGCGGGTCGGCTGCACGCGGACGTAGAAGTCGGCCTCGATGTCGACGCGCATGCGGTCACGAGTGATCACGGCGTCCTGCCTGGAACGTATGATGCCCATTGGCAGCACGTTCATGTTGACCGGCGTGTAGTCGTGGATGAAAGGCAGCACGAAAGCGCCGCCATTGATGACCACGCGTTCGCCGAGGAAGCCGGTCCTCACGAACGACACCTCCTTGGACGAGCGGTGGTACAGCCAGTTCACGATGTAGACGCCAACCACGATGACGACGATCGCGACGATCAGCCAGAGGATCAATTCACCGACCAAAATCCCCGACATCTTTCCCTCCCTCGAACGTGTCGGCGTCAGCGCGCGCCGATCGCCTTGAATCTGCGAACCTGGTCCGTCAGCGCCCGCTCCACGGGCAGGCGCTCCATCGAGGACGCGCCGTAGAAGCCGTGGCAGCGACGGGTGTTCTTCATGATGAAATCGGCATCCGCGGGATCCGCGATCGGACCGCCATGGGCGAGCACCAGAATGTCCGGGTTGATACTGAGCGCGGCTGAGGCCCAGGTGTCGATATGCGCCGGGCAATCGGCAAGCTTTGGCGCGGTCTGCGCCCCGATCGTGCCGCCGGTCGTGAGACCGAGGTGACAGACGATGATATCGGCGCCCGCGATCGCCATCGCGGCGGCTTCCTTCTCGCTGAAGACGTAAGGCGTCGTCAGCATGTCCTTCTCGCGCGCTTTCGCGATCATGTCGATCTCCAGCGCGTAGGACATGCCGGTCTCCTCCAGATTGGCGCGAAAAATCCCGTCGATCAGCCCGACCGTCGGAAAGTTTTGCACGCCGGCAAAGCCGAGTGCCTTGAGCTGGTCCAGGAAGGCGTCCATGTCGCGGAACGGATCAGTGCCGTTGACGCCGGCGAGCACCGGTGTGTTGCTGACGACGGGCAGCACTTCGCTGGCCATTTCCAAGACGATGGCGTTGGCATCGCCGTAAGCCATGAGGCCGGCGAGCGAGCCGCGCCCGGCCATGCGATAGCGGCCGGAATTATAGATGACGATGAGATCGACACCGCCGGCCTCTTCGCACTTGGCGGAGAGGCCCGTGCCGGCGCCGCCGCCGACGATCGGCTCGCCGCGCTTTGCCATCTCGCGAAATCGCTTCAGCAGTGCCGCCCGTTCAAACCTGGCCATCGGTCACCTCACCATTCTCCGGCGCGCCCCGGTGCGTCCGAACAGGGTTTTGAACGCACTGACAATCGTGGAGGCGAACTCGGGATCGTTGATGTTGTTCTTGACGCGGATGAGCTGACGATTGCTCGTCTGTCGCACCGTGCGTTCGAGCGCACGGAACAGCGCGGCATCGGCCTCGGGGTCCCAGAACGGCCGTCCCTGCGCATCGAGCGCGGAGACGCCTCCCTCGGGAATGAAGAACCGCACCGGCCCGTCCATCTGGTTGAGCCGCTCGCCGATCCATCGCCCCATGCGCTCGTTCTCCTCGACCGTGGTCCGCATCAACGTGATTTGCGGATTGTGGACGTGGAATTTGCGGCCGCGATAGCGCTCGGGGATGGTGTCGGGCGCGCCGAAATTGACCATGTCGAGCGCGCCCGCAGAGCCGACATAGGGTACGCGGCTGCGGATGATCGCGCCGAACCGGTCCTCGGTGGCCGGAAACACGCCGCCCATCAGGAGGTCGCAGACCTCCGTCGTCGTGAGATCGATAACGCCCGCAAGCTGGCCGGACTCGACCAGCTTCTCCATCGAGCGTCCGCCGACGCCGGTGGCGTGGAAGACGAGGCATTCGAAATCATCGCGCAGATCGGCTGCGATCTTCTGCACCGCCGGAGTGGTCACGCCGAACATGGTGATGCCGATAGCGGGCAGGCTTGCGCTTGCGGCGCGCTCGTTCGCCTCGCCCTGCTCGAGACGCGCCTTGACCATGCCGCCGAGCGCATTGGCGCCGTTGGCGAGCACCGCGCGGGAGATCGAGTTGAGGCCCTGCACGTCGGTGACTGAGTACATCATCGTGATGTCCGCCGGCCCGACATAGGGGCCGACGTCGCCGGAAGCGACCGAGGAGATGATCAGCTTCGGGACGCCGACGGGAAGGGCGCGCATGCCGGGTGCAACGAGCGAGGCCGCGCCCGAGCCACCGGCCGAGATGACGCCGGCGACGTTGCCCTGGCGGCGGAGCCAGCTTGCGAAAGCGTCGGCCATCGCGGTGACGGCAAGGCCGCGGTCGGATCCGAACACGGCCGATCCGCCGCGGCCGTGATTCAAGGCGATCTCTTGGGCGGAGACGTCGCAGCTCGTGTGCCTGCCGCTGGTGGAGACGTCGACGAGGCGCGTGCGCAGGCCGCTTTCCGCGATGATATCGCGGATGAAGCGCAGTTCAGTAGCTTTGGTGTCGAGCGTGCCGACGACGAGTACGACGGGCGGGCCGGAGGTTTGCGCCGCGACCGGTTCACGCTTGCGCCGCGCCGTTTCGTCGAGGCGCGCGACTTGCGTCGAGAGCGTGCGCGCCGCGGCCTCGATGCGGGCGATCGGCACTGGCTGCGACCAGCGCGTCGGCGGCGTCGGATTGGAGATGTAGATACGGATCGGACCGCTCGGACGCGTAGGCTGCGGTGCAGCTTTTGCCTCAGAACCGGCCGCGGGAACATCGATGTCCGCCTCGAGCCCGGCATGAAGCCCAACACCAAGCAGGCGCTGCTGCAAGTCGCGGTCGGCGGCAAGGCGAACGGAATCGATGATCCGATTGATCCGGCCGTTCACCATGATCGCCACGTTGCGCGAGATCGCGGTGGCAACGCCGATGTTCTGCTCAATCACAAGCACCGACATGTCGCCGTCCTCGCCGAGCCGCAGCAGCATCTCCTCGACCTGGGCGACGATGACGGGCGCAAGACCCTCGGTCGGCTCGTCCATGATCAGGAGCTGCGGATTGGTGAGGAGGGCGCGCGAGATCGCGAGCATCTGCTGTTCACCGCCGGAAAGCTGGCCGCCGCCGTGGCCCTTGCGCTCGGCGAGTCGCGGAAACGTGTCGTAGATGCGTTCGACGGTCCAGGCACCACTGCGGATGCCGCCGGCAAGCCGCAAATGCTCGTCGACGCTGAGCGACCGCCAGAGGCGGCGTCCCTGCGGCACATAGCCGACGCCGAGGCGCGCGATATGCGCCGGCGGCCGCCGCGTGATGTCTTCGCCCCGAATACGGATCGAGCCGCCGCTCACCCGCACCAGCCCCATGATCGCCTTGCACAGCGTGGTCTTGCCCATGCCGTTGCGCCCCACAACGGAAAACACGCCGGCATCGAGCGCGAGGTCGACGCCCTGCAGGGCGTGCGAATGGCCGTAATAGACGTCGAGGCCCTTCACCTCGAGCGCCGGCGCGGAACGGCGGACCTCATTCATGGCCGCCTCCCAGATAGAGCTCCTGGACCTCGGGGTCGGACTGGATCTCCTGCGGCAGGCCCTCCTTGAAGATGCGCCCGTTGTGCATCATCGTGACGCTCTCGACGACGCGCAGCGCCACGTCCATGTCGTGCTCGATGATGATGTAGCCGATATGGGCGGGCAACGAGGTCAGGATCTCGATCAGCTCCAGCCGCTCGGTCGGCGACAGGCCCGCGGCCGGCTCGTCGAACAGCACGAAGCGCGGGGCGCCGGCGAGCGCGAGCGCTATCTCGAGCTGACGTTGCTGGCCGTGTGCGAGCTCGGCGACGCGTTGATCCCTGACGTTCGTCAGATGCACCGCCTGCACGAGATTGTCAGCGGCATGCATCAGCGCGTCATTTTGGCCCGGGCGCAGGAACGAGAAGCGCCCGCGCGAGACGCCGCGGCAGGCGAGGTAGACGTTGTCCTGCACCGTGAGGCCGGGGAACAGCGCGGAGATCTGGTAGGTCCGCCGTAGGCCGCGGCGGATGCGCTCATACGGTGGGAAGCGCGTGATGTCTTCGCCGAAGAAACGGATGGTGCCGGAGGAGGGCGGGAAATCGCCGGTGATGCAGTTGAACAGCGTGGTCTTGCCGGCGCCGTTGGAGCCGAGCACGGCGCGCCGCTCGCCGGGCCGCACGGTGATGGTGACGTCGGTCAGCGCAGCGAGCGCACCGAACAGCCGCGTCACGCCGCGCAGCTCGAGCGCTGCTCCGGCGCCGACGGTCGAGAGGCGATGGGCGACGCTATCCATGACCGGATCCTCGACTGGATCCTTGGCTACTCCGCCCACCCGGGCGCGTCGGGGTGGTGCGCTGGCGCCAGCGCTGCCACAGGCCGATGACGCCATCCGACGACCAGAACACGATGGCGAGGAATCCGAGCCCGATCAGCAGCCGGAAACGGTTGCCGTCGAGCCCGATCTTGACCAGGAAGTCGAGCGCGAAGGTACGTAGCAGCACGAAGATCAGCGCGCCGATGTAAGGGCCGATGGGCCGCGTTATGCCGCCGACGATCGCAATGATGAGAATGTCGATGCAGGCGCCGACGCTGACCGAGCCGGGCGAGATCTGTCGGTAGTTCCAGACCTGCAACACACCGGCCAGCGCGGCGACGAAGGATGCGAAGGCGTAGGCCGCGACGCGATGGGCATTGACGTTGAAGCCGAGCGTCGCCATGCGGCGCGGATTGTCGCGCACGCCCTGCAAGGCAAGGCCGAACGGCGCCCGCGAGATGTATTCGACCGCGAAATAGCACAGCGCGGCAACGCCGAGCACGATGTAGTAGAAGGGAATATCGGCGCGCCAGTTGATGCCCCAGAAGCGCGGCGTGCCGACGTTGTTGATGCCGGTGTGGCCGTTGAAGATCGCCCAGTTCTGGTTGGTGAAGTAGTAGAAGGCGGCACCGATCGCCAGCGTGATCATGATGGTGTAGATGCCCTCGGTCCGCACCGCGAGCGCGCCGCCGAGCGTGCCGAAGGCGGTGGCGAGCGCGAGCGCCATCGGCACCGCAAGCCACCACGGCCAGCCCAGGCTGATATTGGCGTTGTCGCTGGTGCCGAACACGGCGACCATGTAGGCGGCAAAGCCCGCGACGGTGAGCTGCATCAGGCTGACCATGCCGCCATAGCCGGCGAGGAACATCAGGCTCAGCGCGATGGTGCCGAGGATCAGCGTCGTCGCAAAGATCTCGATCAGGAAGAAGCCGTTGGCGATCAGCGGCATGATCAAAAGGATGACCGCGACGATCCAGGCGGCGGGATTGTCGATCTCCGGCCAGCCACGCAATGCGGGCCGGTGCGCGCCGGAGGCGGTGCGAACGGAAACGCGTGCGTCGTGGGTGACGGACATGTCAGCGCCTCGCAAGCAGGCCTTGCGGCCGGAGCGCCAGCACCAGCACCATGATCAGGAAGGTCACGACGATCGCATAGGTCGGGATGTAGACCGAGCCGAGCTGCTCGGCGAGGCCGATGATCAACGCGCCGAGCGCCGCGCCGGGGATCGAACCCATGCCGCCAACGATCACGACGACGAGGGAGGCGAGCAGGAAGCGGATGTCCTCGCCGGGCGAGAGCGATTGAAACGTGCCACCGACGACGCCGGCGATGCCGGCAAGCCCGGCGCCCAGCGCAAACACGAGCACGAACACGACCTGGATGCGCACGCCGGTCGCGGCGAGGATGTCTCGGTCATCGACCCCGGCGCGGATGATCATGCCGATCCTGGTGCGGTTGAGCGCCAGCCACATCGCGATGCCGATCACCACGGAAGCGGCAAAGATGACGAGCCGGACCAGGGGATAGCGCAGATAGACCGGCTCGCCCGAGGATTTGAGCGCTGTGATCAGCGGCAGCTCGACAGGGCCGATCAGCCAGTTCGGGGTCTGGATTTGGTAGAAGTCGCCGCCGGCGGCCCACAGCATCAGGTCGGCAAACACGATCGAGAGCCCGATCGTCACCATGGTCTGGCGCAGATCCTGGCCCTCCATGCGGCGGAAGACGATGACCTGGAGCAGGATGCCGACCAGCGCTGTCAGGATGAAGGCGACGATGAAACTCAGGATCCACGAGCCGGTCGAGGCGCTGATGGCGTAGCCGACATAGCCACCGAACAGATAGAGCGAGCCGTGCGCGAGGTTGACGTTGCGCATCAGGCCGAAGATCAGCGTGAAGCCGCTTGCAACCAGAAAGTAGAGGCCGCCGAGCGTGATGCCGTTGAAGACGGCATTGAGGAACACCCGCTTGCGGCCGATCGCCTCTTCCAGCCCCGGCGGCCAGACTGCGAAGATCAGCCAGAGCGCGAGCGCTATCGCGATGATGACGATCAGTGCCCATGCAGGATGGCGTTCGACAAAGCGGGTCATGGCAGCCGCTCCACCGCGGGCGCGCCGCGCCGACGATCATTCCGATGCAGGTCAGACAGCCCTGAGCAGGCTGCGTACCACGCCATGGACGTGCATCTCCCTGGGCTCGCGATCCTCTGGCGGGATCGCGTTCCGCGCATCCTAGCGAGGACACAAGGAGGGCGTTTGATCGAGAGTATCTTTTCGCGCGCGGCGCTACGCGCGCAAAACCTTGGCGGCGCGGCGATAATCGGTCGGGGCCATGCCGACATTGGCAGCGAAGAAGCGGGTGAATCCGCTCTGCGAGGAGAAGCCGAGATCAAAGCCGATATCGGCGATCGGCGCTTCGCTCGCGACCAGTGCCTCCAGCGCCTGCTCCATGATCAGCGTGTTGAGGTAGAGATGCGGGGTGACGCCGGTCTGGGTCCGGAACAGCCGGTAGAAATGCGGGCGCGACAGGCCGGATTCACGCGCGATGGTGTCGAGCTCCATCTCGGCGCCCGGACTTTCCGACATCAGCTTGATGCATTTGCGCACGCGGAAGTCGGTGACGGCGCCGGCCGCCCGGGCATCGCGGGCGATCTCGGCCTGCTGCCAGCTTTCGTCGTAGCAGATATCGATCAGCCGCCTGAGCTCTGAGTCGAGGCTCGAGAGCGAGGGGGCGCCGCACACCAGCGCGGCGGTCCGTCTGATGTGCTTGTCGAGCGCCGGCGTGCGCTTGAATTGGGTGCGGCCAAAACGCAGCCGGTCGGCGCCGGGCGCATCGGGCGCGAACCACTCGGCGTTGACGTAGAGCACGAAGAAGATCGCGCCGGCGTCGAGATCGGAGGGCAGGAAATTGTGCGGTTCCCAGGGATTGACGGCGACAACGGAGGTTTCATTGAGTTGGAAACGCCCATCGCAAACGTCGATGCACGCAGGCATGCCGCCGACATGGAAGATCAGATGACCCTCGCGATGCGCGTGGATGTTGAAAGGGCGGTTCAACTGGTAGACCGTCGCCCGACCAAACCGGCCATGGAAGACGGCGAGCGCCCGGCTCATGCCATCCCCTCCCGATGTTCTGTTGTTTTGCCGTTAGCGTTCAACAACCGGGGAGAGATTGCAAGGGCGGTGAGATCCGCGCCTCGCAAATCGCTCCCCGGTCGCCGCAGTTGCGAACGTGATTGCGTCAGTACTTCTTACATTCCGGTACTGTACGGCTCGGCAGCCCGATCTTGGCAAACACCGCCGGATCGTAGCCGAGGGTCTGGTTCACGTTCGGAATCACCTTCACGACCTTCGAGAACAGCGCGCCCTTGCCGTCATCGACGACCTCAGTCACGAAGTTGGTGCCGATCGCCTGGCGGTTGGAGTCGAGCTTGATCTTGCCGTTCGGCGCGTCGATCTCGAGCTTGGCCAGCGCAGCCTTGTACTTCGACTGATTATCGCTGAGATCACCGTTGACCTGGCGCAGTGCGAGGATCAGCGCCATGGTCGAGCCGTAATAGTTGGTCGCGAGCAGCGACGGGCTCGGGAAGCGCTTGTTCGGCGGGAAGGCGTCCTGATAGTCCTTCACGAACTTCTGCCAGCCCGGATCCTCCCAGGTGTCGGCCTGGCCGCTCGCTGCCAGCGTGCCGATCAGCGCGTTCTTTGCGTTGCCCTTGGAGGACAGGATGGTCTGGTCGATCATGATCGAGCCGCCCATCAGGTGCGCCTTGCCGCCGGCCTGCTGGTACTGGTTGAGGAAGTTGACGGCGTCGGCGCCGCCCAAGCCAAGATAGATCGCATCGACATCGTCGGGGAGCGCGGCGATGACCGAGGCAAAGTCCTTGGTGCCGAGCGGCACCCATTGCCGATTGGTGACCTGTCCGCCCATGCCGCAGAATTCGAGCACGAGGCCGAACACCTGCGTGTAGATGAAGGAATAGTCTTCGCCGACCGTCGCGATCTTGCGATAGCCCTTGTTCTCATAGGCGTATTTGCCGAGGCCAACCTGCCACTGCGCGCCGTCCATGTTGTAGCGGAAGAAGTTTGGCGCGGGATCGACAAAGGTAGTTTCCTGGGCGCCGGAGGCCGCGTTGATGAAGGTCAGCTCGGGATGGGTTTTCGCGAAATTCTTCACCGCGATGCCTTCGTCGCCGGACAGCGGCGAGAGCAGGATCTGCACCTTGTCCTGCTCGATCAGCTTGCGCACGGCACGCACGGCGGAATCAGGCGTTGCATCGGTCGAGGCGATGATGAATTCGAGTTCCTTGTCGCCGACCTTCTTGCCGAGCACGTTGAGCGCCGTCTGATGGCCGCGGATGCCGTCCTCGCCGAGCACGGTGTAGGTGCCTTCGAGGGTTGCGGTGACCCCGACCTTGATCTTCTCCTGAGCCATGGCTGCGCCCGAAAGCAACAGGCTGCTCAGCGCGATAAGTCCCACACTGCCTTTCAACATTGCTCTCCTCCCTTTAGTCGTCATTTTTGTCGTCATTATTTGACGGTAGCTGGTCGGCACGACGCTCACGGTTCTTGAATGAAGGCTAACCGAACTCGGATGCAGCGCACGCGTCGGAGCCATGCGTGGCTTAACGGGCAGTCTCATTTTGAATGTTGCGTCGCAAATGGTTCCGCGGTGCAATAGGCGAAGGAATGCGGCGTGGTTGAATCGCATGCTGCCCAGTGGCGGAGCGCCCGCAAATGGTGTTTTTGGTGCTGGGGAGCGGCGCTCCTGCCGTGTCGCACGGGTGACAACGAACGAGAAAAGGACCGATGCAATGAACTCGGAAACGGCCAGAATGACACTGACGGCGAAGGATGTTTTGCCGGAGGACGGGACGCGCGGCACGCTGGTCGGCCGCGTCTGGCTGCCGCAGGTTAATGGTCCTGCCGTGGTCGCGGTACGTAGCGACGGCGTGTTCGACATCACAGCGCGGTTTCCGACCATCAGCGCGTTGTGTGAGGAGGCCGATCCGTCAAAGGCTGTGCGCGAGACCAGGGGCGAGCGGATCGGCGATCTCGAGGCGATCGCGGCCAACACGCCGCCCGACCAGCGCGATCGGCAAAAGCCCTGGTTGCTCGCGCCGGTTGACCTTCAAACCCTGAAAGCCGCCGGCGTGACCTTTGCCGTCTCCATGCTGGAGCGCGTGATCGAGGAGCGGGCGAAGGGCAACCCGGCGTCGGCCGAAGCGATCCGGAAAGAAGTGACCCGGCTGATTGGCGACGATCTGTCTAAGCTCAAGCCCGGCTCGGACGGGGCGATGCGGCTGAAGCAGGTGCTGATCGAGCAGAACGCCTGGAGCCAGTATCTCGAGGTCGGCATCGGCCCCGATGCGGAGGTTTTCACCAAGGCGCCGGTGCTGTCGTCCGTCGGCGCCGGCATGGATGCCGGGCTGCATCCGAAATCGACCTGGAACAATCCGGAGCCGGAGCTGGTGCTGTTCGTGTCGAGCCGCGGCAAGATCGTCGGCGGTGCGCTCGGCAATGACGTGAACCTGCGCGACTTCGAAGGGCGCTCGGCGCTGCTGTTGTCGAAGGCCAAGGACAACAATGCCTCCTGCGCCATCGGCCCGCTGCTGCGGCTGTTCGACGACACCTTCTCCCTCGATGATGCACGCAAGCTGGACATCAGCCTCAGCGTGATGGGGCAGGACGGATTTGTGCTCAACGGCCATTCCTCGATCAGCAAGATCAGCCGCGATCCCACTGATCTCGTCGCGCAGACGATCGGCACCGTCCATCAATATCCTGATGGCTTCGTGCTGTTCCTCGGCACGATGTTCGCGCCGGTCGAGGATCGCGATGCGCCGGGGCAGGGGTTCACCCACAAGCACGACGACATCGTCACGATCGCAGCCCCCGCGCTCGGCAAGCTCACCAACCGCATGCGCACAAGCGACGAGTGCGAGCCCTGGAGCTTCGGCATCGGCGCGCTGATGAAGAACCTGGCGCAACGCAAGCTGATCTAAGCCAATGACGACTTCGGATCGGAGCACCGACTCGTTCGGCTCCAGGCCAGGTGTGGTTCACCACCGACACCTGGCGTTCCGACGGGCATGAGGAACAGCTGGTGAGGGCCATCCGTCCATTCAGGCGAAAGCCGAGTACCGCGACAGCCGAAAGAAGGGTTCGACATCGTACGTTGGATCGATGGCGAGGCGGGCAAGTTTTTCGCCGATAGCAGGCGCAAACTTCGCGCCGTGACCCGAACAGGGCGAGGCGACGATCAGCCGGGAATTCGGCCATCGATCGATGATGAACTCCTGGCCGTTGTCCGGTCGGTGGTCGGCTGGCAGAGTGTTGGTGTAGAGGCAGATGTCGCGATCGACGATCGGACCGGAAGCGCACGGGACGAGCTCGGCTAGCGCTTTTCCGACCGGCAACAATTCAGCATCGGTCGCCGGCCGGTCCCAGTCGTCGGCGTCCACCTTCGGTCCATGATTATGGGGTGCCGCTTTCACGCCACGCAGTTCGAAATCCGGGAAACCATACACGACATCGTTGGGGCCGCGTTCAAGGATGAACAGTGGAAAGCGGGCGGGTGACACGGTCTCGGGTCGGATGGCCTTAAACCAACCCACGGCCTGCCGCGTCACTTCGAGAATCGGAGCGATCTTGGGCAGGGCGCGGCCGAGCCATGGGCCAAGAGTGAGGATGACCTGCCGGGCGAAAACCTCCCGGGTCTTGGTGCGCACCATGACGCCGTCCGGACGACAGTCGATCTGCGCAGCTTCCGGAAAAATCCGCGCGTCGGCGCGCGTTCGCATGATCCTGAGGGCGACTTCGGCCTTTAGAATGGCCCCACCGTCCTGCACGACCACATCCCAGTCGGCAGGTAGAGCAAATGCGGGGAATTCCCGGTTTGCCGTAGCGGCCGACCAAGTGGGATCCGCATGGCCCTTCGCTATCGCCGCAGCGCGCGAGGCCGCGACCATCGCCGATCCGGGCCGGCCGGCCTCCAGAACCGGAGACGGTATGAGAATTGTTTTGCCGGTGTCGGCCTCCAGCCGCTTCCAGCCCGCAAGGGCTGCGTCGCTCAGATCGGTATAGTTGTCATTCTCGAAGTTGAAACGTCGGAACACCCGACATGAACCGTGAGAGGAGCCGCGATTATCGCCGGGGCCAATCGGGTCGAAGCCCAGCGCATCAACGCCGGCGTTCAGCAATGCGTCGAGCGCCGCGCTGCCCATGAGGCCGAGCCCGATTACGGCGACATCGCACGTCCGCATTGCTCCACCTTCCGACCGGTGCGCACAGCGCTAACATTTCAAACTATACTGAGCCCTTCGATAGGCGACTCCACATTTTCGCGTTCGTCTTTTTGTCGTGTTTGGGGGGAAAATCGCGCGTAGCGAGCGCGCGTGAAAAAATTTCGAGGATCAGTCATATAGTCAAATAATATGACTATACGGCACCAGGCTTCCGTGAAATAGTGCCTCCCGCCGCCCCGAGGGGCGGTCTAGCAGGTGCCATAATACCAATTGGCATCCGAGATAAACATTTTTTTGGGAGACACGCCTGATGACCCTCAAAGCCCTCTTTGCGGCCAGCGCCACCGCCGCACTGCTGCTTTCGCTGCCGGCCAATGCCGGCCAGCTCACCATCGGTTTTTCGCAGATCGGATCGGAATCCGGATGGCGCGCCGCTGAGACCTCGGTCTCCAAGCAGGAAGCGGCCAAGCGGCAGGTCAACCTGAAGATCGCCGACGCCCAGCAAAAGCAGGAGAACCAGATCAAGGCGATCCGGTCCTTCATCGCGCAGAACGTCGATGCGATCTTTCTCGCGCCGGTCGTTTCGACTGGATGGGACGCGGTGCTGAAGGAGGCCAAGGAAGCCAAGATCCCGGTCGTGCTGCTCGACCGCGACATCGATCCGTCGGGCAAGGACCTCTATCTGACCGCGGTCACCTCGGACAGCGTGCACGAAGGTGCCGTCGCCGGCGAGTGGCTTGCCAAGACGGTCGGCGAGAAGGCCTGCAACGTCGTCGAATTGCAGGGCACCGTCGGCGCCAGCGTCGCCACCAACCGCAAGAAGGGCTTTGACTCCGTCGTCGCCAAGCATCCGAACCTGAAGGTGGTACGCAGCCAGACCGGCGACTTCACCCGCGCCAAGGGCAAGGAAGTGATGGAGAGCTTCATCAAGGCCGAAGGCGGCGGCAAGTCGATTTGCGCCGTCTATGCGCATAATGACGACATGATGGTCGGCGCGATCCAGGCCATGAAGGAAGCCGGTCTCAAGCCCGGCAAGGACGTCCTGACCGTCTCGATCGACGCGGTTCCCGACATCTTCAAGGCGATGGCCGCAGGCGAGGCCAATGCCACTGTGGAGCTGACGCCGAACATGGCTGGGCCCGCGCTCGACGTCATCGCCGCCTTCAAGGACAAGGGCACCGCTCCGCCGAAGTGGATCCAGACCGAATCGAAGCTCTACACCGCCTCCGACGATCCGCAGAAAGTCTACGACAGCAAGAAGGGCCTCGGTTACTGAGCCCTATCGTGCGCCACTGTGGCGGGCGAGCATGATCCGGAAAAGTGTGTAGCGGTTTTCCGACCAGATCATGCTCAAACTAGACGCTCCGGTGGCGCACCCCCGTTCGAAACTGCTAAGCGTGGTGAATTGGCTGGACGTCCGCAATCCCACAAGCGGACGCCGGCGGGAGTGACGTCGCAATGGAGACCGGCCCGGATTCTGCCCCTTGTCTGCTCGAGGTGCGTGGGATCAGCAAGAGTTTTGGTGCTGTGCGCGCGTTGCAGGACGTCGATTTCACGCTCCGCGCAGGCGAGATCCATGCCCTGCTCGGCGAGAACGGCGCCGGCAAGTCTACGCTGATCAAAGTGATCACCGGCGTATTCCCGCGCGATGCGGGTATCGTTCGGCTCGGCGGCGTCGAGGTTGCGCCGCGATCGTCGAAGGCGGCGCTCGAGGCAGGTATTGCCACCGTCTATCAGGAAGTAAACTTGTTGCCCAATCTGTCGGTGGCGCAGAATCTGTTTCTCGACCGGCAGCCGATGCGCTTCGGCATCGTCCGCGAAGGCGAAATGCGCCGGCGAGCAAAGGCGTTGCTTGCCGAATTCGGCCTCGACATCGATGTGGCGGCGCCTCTCGGCAGCTACTCCGTCGCGATCCAGCACGTCACTGCGATCGCCCGCGCCGTCGATTTGTCAGCGCGCGTTCTCATTCTCGACGAGCCGACTGCGAGTCTCGATCGTCATGAGGTCGACATTCTCTTCAAGATCATGCGCCAGCTTGCCGGCCGCGGCATCGGCATCGTCTTCGTCAGCCACTTCCTCGACCAGGTCTACGAGACCTCCGACCGCATTACCGTCCTGCGCAATGGCCGCCTGGTCGGCGAGCGCGAGACCGCATCACTGCCACGGCTCGACCTGATCCGCATGATGCTCGGCCGCGAGCTTGCCGAGACCACCAGCGTACGCGCGGCTGCGAGGGAGCATCAGGCGCGCGAGATCTGCGCGAGCTTCGAGAACTACGGGAAGGCTGGTCACGTCGCGCCATTCAATCTGGAGCTGCGCCATGGCGAGGTCGTGGGCCTCGCCGGCCTCCTGGGCTCGGGGAGGACCGAGACGGCGCGGCTGGTGTTCGGCGCTGAGCGTTCCGATCAGGGCCAGGCGAAAGTGGAAGGTGCCCCCGTCCGGCTGCAAACTCCGCGCGACGGCGTCCGCCACGGTTTTGGCTATTGCCCGGAGGAGCGCAAGACCGAAGGCATCGTCGCCGAGCTCACGGTGCGCGAGAACATCGTGCTCGCGCTCCAGGCCAAGCGCGGCCTCTATTTGCCGCTGTCGCGCCGCGAGCAGGATGAGATCGCCGCGCGCTTCGTAAAACTGCTGGACATTCGTCCGCCAGATCCCGAGCGTCCGGTCGGCCTGTTGTCAGGCGGTAATCAGCAAAAGGTGCTGCTGGCGCGCTGGCTCGCGACCTCGCCGCGGCTCCTTGTGCTGGACGAGCCGACCCGCGGCATCGATGTCGGCGCGCATGCCGAGATCATCCGCCTGATCCGCGAGCTCTGCGACGACGGGCTGGCGCTGCTCGTGATCTCCTCCGAGCTCGACGAGATCGTCACCTATTCGGATCGCGTTGTCGTGCTGCGCGATCGCGCCCATGTCGAGGAGCTGCAGGGCGAGGCGATCGACGTCTCCAATATCTTGGCGGCGATCGCCGCCGATGGCAGTGCCGTGGCGCAGGAGGGCAGGCCATGACCGCTCTTCTGCCGCGCCGGGGCCTTGCCCAGATCTTTGCGCTGATCGTCATCCTGGCGGTCGACCGCGCAGTCTCGCCGCAATTCTTCGATCTGCGCTTGCAGGACGGGCGGCTGTTCGGCAGCCTGATCGACGTGCTCAACCGCGGCACGCCGGTGGCGCTGCTCTCGCTCGGCATGGTGCTGGTGATCGCGACACGCGGCATCGATCTTTCGGTTGGCGCGGTCATGGCGATCTCCGGCGCGATCGCAGCGAGCCTCGCCGACAGTCATGGCTTGCCGGTAGTGCTCGCGGCTGCGCTCGGTGCGGGACTCGTCTGCGGCCTCTGGAATGGCTTCCTCGTCAGCATCCTCGGCATGCAGCCAATCGTCGCGACGCTGATCCTGATGGTTGCCGGCCGCGGCATCGCCCAGCTTATCACCGAGGGCCGCATCGTGACCTTCACCTCGCCCGATCTGGTCTGGCTCGGCAACGGCGCCATCCTCGGCGTTCCCGTGCCGGTCGTGATTGCCCTGGGGATGCTGATCCTCACCGGCGCCGTGGTGCGCGGCTCCGCACTCGGGCTCCTGATCGAGGCGACGGGCGGCAATGCGCGCGCGAGCGAGCTTGCCGGTGTCGGCACCCGCGCCATGATTTTGGCCGTCTATGTCTGGTGCGGCGTGTGCGCGGCGCTCGCCGGCGTGATCGCCGCAGCCGACATCATGGGGGCTGATGCCAACAATGCCGGTCTTTGGCTCGAGCTCGATGCAATCCTGGCCGTCGTGATCGGCGGAACCTCGCTGTTTGGCGGCCGCTTCAGCCTCTTGCTCGCCGTGCTCGGCGCGCTCATCATCCAGACGATGAACACGGGCATTCTCTTGTCGGGCTATCCCCCGGAATTCAACCTCCTGGTCAAGGCCGTGGTCGTGCTGGCGGTGCTGCTGTTGCAATCGCCGAAGCTGACCGGTATGGCCGGCATCATGGCGCGTATCCGAGGGACGAAAGCATGAAAGGCCTGTCGCCCGTCCTCATCACGGCCATCGTGCTCGTCGCGGGCTTTGTGCTTTGCGCGCTGCAATTTCCCAACATCGCCTCGACCCGCGTGGTCTGCAATCTCCTGACCGACAACGCCTTCCTCGGTATCGTTGCGACCGGCATGACCTTCGTGATCATCTCGGGCGGCATCGACCTGTCGGTCGGCTCGGTGATCGGCTTTACCACCGTGTTCGTCGCGCTCGCAATCGAGCGCTGGGGCATGCCGCCGCTGGTCGCCTTCGTGGCGATCCTGGCGCTGTCCGCGGCCTTCGGCGCGGCGATGGGCGCCGTCATCCATCTGTTCGACCTCCCGCCGTTCATCGTCACGCTGGCCGGTATGTTCCTCGCGCGTGGCGCGAGCTTCCTGCTCTCGACGGAATCGGTGCCGATCACCGCGCCGATCTATTCGACGGTCTCGGACTTTGCGCTGCGACTACCAGGGGGCGGCCGATTGACGGCGGTTGCGATCATCATGCTGGTCATCGTGATCGGCGGAGCGTTGCTGCTGCAGCTCACCCGCTTCGGCGCCAATGTCTATGCGCTTGGCGGCAGCCGGATCACGGCGAGCCTGATGGGTGTTGCCGTCGGCAAAATGACTGTTTGCATCTACATGCTTTCGAGCCTGCTTGCAGGCATCGCCGGCATCGTCTTCTCCTTCTACACCGGCGCCGGCTACTCGCTCTCGGCCGTCGGCGTCGAACTCGATACCATCGCGGCGGTGGTGATCGGCGGCACGCTGCTCACGGGCGGGCAGGGCTCGGTGGTCGGAACGTTCCTCGGTGTCCTCATTCAGGGTCTGATCCAGACCTACATCAATTTCGACGGGACGCTGTCGAGCTGGTGGACCAAGATCGCGACCGGGGTTTTGCTGTTCGCCTTCATCGCCTTGCAGCAGGTCATGATCGCGATCGCGCGCCGGCCAGCCGTGAGATCCGCGGGAGCCACGTCATGACCTCGCGCATCGTCGTCATCCCGACGCGGCGGGCCCATTCCAACCACGCGGAAGTGTCCCGCTCGATCGGAATCGACATCATCGCGGGTCGCTATGCCGAAGGCACGCGGCTGCCTGGTGATGCCGAGCTGACCTCGATGTTCGGCGTCTCACGGCCGGTGTTGCGCGAGAGCGTGAAGACCCTCGTGGCAAAAGGTCTGCTCACCACCAAGGCGCGGGTTGGCACAGTCGTGCGCGAGCGCGGCGCCTGGAACATGTTCGATGCCGACGTGCTGGCCTGGCATCTCGACGCCGGCATCGACAAACGCTTCCTCAACGACCTCGCCGAGATCCGTCTTGCGGTCGAGCCGCGTGCGGCGATGCTCGCGGCCGCGCGGCGCTCGGAGGAGGATCTCGCCGAGCTCAAGCGCAGCATGGACCGCATGCGGCGGGAGGCCTCCGATTCCGCCGCCTTCGCCGACGCGGACCTCGCCTTGCACGTTGCCGTGGCGCGGGCATCGGGCAATCTGTTCATGCGCTCGATCGGCCATGTCATCGAAGCCGCCTTGCGCGCGTCCTTCCTGCTCAGCGCGCCGGTCGAGGTCGAGGATCGCGACACGGTGCTGCTCTGGCACCAGAAGATTGTTGATTCGATCGCGGCGGGCGACGTCGAGGCCGCCTCGGCCGCCATGGTCTTCGTCATCCACAATGGCATGAGCCGCCATGAAGGCACGGTGATCGAGACGGCGCCGGCCGAGGTGGCGCCCTCGGCTCAATCTGGAGAATAAGCGTGACGGAACTTCGCATCGCCATCGTTGGCTTCGGCAAGATCGCGCGCGACCAGCACGTCGCCGCGATCGCGGCAACGCCGGGCGCAACCCTTGCCGCCATCGCAAGCCGCAATGCTTCGCTGCCGGACCTGCCGCATTTCGCCAGCATCGAGGAGCTGCTCGCAAAGGGGCCGCCGATCGATGCGGTGTCGCTGTGCACGCCGCCGCAAGTGCGGCGTGTGCAGGCCGTCGCGGCGCTTGCCGCCGGCAAGCATGTGATGCTGGAGAAGCCGCCGGGCCTCAGCCTCGGTGAGCTCGACCCGCTGGTCGCGATGGCGATGGGCGCGAAACGGACGCTGTTTGCGACCTGGCATTCGCGCTTTGCCCCCGCCGTCGAGCCGGCGCGGCAATGGCTCGCCGCGCGCAGCATCAAGTCCGTGCACATAAGCTGGAAGGAAGACGTCCGCGTCTGGCATCCGGGGCAGGGTTGGATCTGGGAGCCGGGCGGGCTCGGCGTGTTCGATCCCGGTATCAATGCGCTGTCGATCCTGACCCGCATCCTGCCGCGTCAGGTGTTCGTGACGGCGGCTGAGTTGTCCTTCCCCGCCAATCGCGAGGCGCCGATTGCGGCGAATCTGACACTCTCCGACGCCGGCGGTCTCCCGATCACGGCCGAATTCGACTTCCGACAGACCGGCCCACAGAGCTGGGACATCGTGGCCGAGACCGATCAGGGCCGGATGATGCTTTCGGGCGGCGGCGCCCGCATGGCCGTCGATGGCAAAGTGCTTGCGGAAGAGCCGGAAGCCGAATATCGCGGGCTCTACCGGCGTTTCGTCGAGCTTGCGGCGACGCGCGAGAGCGATGTCGACCTGACGCCGTTCCGTCTCGTCGCCGACGCCTTCATGCTTGGCAAGCGCAACGTCGTCGAACCGTTCGTGGAATGATCATGGCAGGCAGCAGCATCACAAGGGACGTCTTCGGAACGCTGCCGGATGGCCGCGCCGTCGAGCGCGTGGTGCTGCGCGGGCAGGGCGGTTTCGAAGCACGCATCATCACCCATGGTGCGGTGATCCAGGCGCTGATCGCCCCTGATGCCAAGGGCGCTACCGACGACGTCGTGCTCGGCTATGACGATTTTGCGGGCTATTTCGCCGAGCGGAAGTTCTTCGGCGCGACCGTCGGGCGCTATGCCAACCGTATCGCGGACGCACGCTTCGTGCTCGATGGCGAGACGGTGCAGCTCGCCGCCAACAACGGCCCGAACGCGCTGCATGGCGGTCTGGACGGCTTTGATCGCAAGCTCTGGCAGATCGCCGATCTCGCTGACGGCGCGGAGCCCGTGGTCACGCTCACTTATACAAGCGAGCACGGCGAAGAGGGCTACCCGGGCCGGCTCGACGTTCGTCTCACCTATCGGGTGACCGGTCCTGCCGAACTGTCGGTCGGCATGGAGGCGCGGAGCGACCGCCCGACGATCGTCAATCTCACCAACCACAGCTTCTTCAATCTGGAAGGAGCGACGTCGGGAACGCCGATCCTCGATCACAAGCTCATGGTCGCCGCCGATCATTTCCTGGCGATCGATCCAACTGCGATCCCGCTGGCCGGGCCGCCGCACGCAGTGGCCGGGACGCCCTTCGACTTCCGTGAGGCCACTGCGATTGGCGCGCGGATCCGGCAGAATGATCAGCAGTTGCGCAACGGCAGGGGCTATGACCACACGTTCTGCCTCCCGCGCGACGGCAGCTTGCGTCTCGCCGCGCGCGTGGAGGCGCCGCGCTCGGGGCGCATCATGGAGCTGTTCACGGATCAGCCGGGCTTGCAGGTTTATTCCGGCAACTACCTCGACGGCTCGGTGGCGGGCAAGGGCGGCCGGCTGTACCGACAGTCCGACGCGCTGTGCCTCGAACCGCACATTTGGCCCAATTCGCCGAACCGGACGGATTTCCCGAGCCCGCGTCTTGCGCCCGGCAGCGTTTACAAGCACCACACCGTGTATCGTTTTGGGGTGAGCTCACCATGACCGAGCAGGTGCCGACCTCTGTTCTCTGCGCCGAGCATTGCCATCTCGGCGAGGGCCCGACCTATGACGTCACCACCGATACCGCCTGGTGGTTCGACATCCGCGAAGGCCGCCTTTATGAGGCCGCTCTCGCTGGTCGCAATATTCGCGTCCATGCACTCGGCCGGATGGCAAGCGCGCTCGGCCGCATCGATGCGGAGCGGCAGCTCATCGTGGCCGAGGATGGCCTCTACATCCGCAAGCTCGCTGATGGCGCGATGACGCTCTATCGCCCGCTGGAGGCCGACAACCCGGGCACGCGGTCGAACGACGCACGCGTGCATCAATCCGGCACGTTCTGGATCGGCACCATGGGCCGCAAGGCGGAAGCGGGCGCCGGCGCGATCTACGCGCTCCATCGCGGCAAGATCTCGACGTTGTTTCCCGGCATCAGCATTCCGAACTCGATCTGCTTCTCACCGAACGGCACGATCGGATACTTCGCCGACACCGCGCGTCACGTGCTCTATCGCGTTCCGCTCAATCCGGCGACGGGGTTGCCGCGCGGCGAGCCGGAGGTGCTGCTGCGTCACACCGGCGTCGGCGGTCTCGATGGCTCGGTGGTCGATGCCGACGGGTTGATCTGGAATGCGCGCTGGGGCGGGGCCTGCGTCGACGTCTATAGTCCCGAAGGCGAGCGCTTGCGCTCGCTGGTGGTGCCGGCGCGGCAGTCGAGTTGTCCCGCCTTCATCGGGCCGGATCTGTCTCGCCTTCTTGTCACCTCGGCGTGGCAGGATATGGATGCGGCGGCACGCGCCGCCGATCCTCAGGCTGGTTGCACCTTCATCCTCGAGGCTGCCGCGCGCGGTCGCGCGGAGCCCGACGTCAAGCTCGAATAGGAGATCCAAAGCCCCACAACACACCGAGTTCTGACTACAACGACGAACGTTCTTACACCCAAGGGAGTGAACCATGCTGAAACTGAAGACGACCGTACTTGCGCTCGCATTTGCGAGCGCCGCCGCGATGGCCTCATCGGCCCCGGCATTGGCCCAGGACAAGCCGACCGTCGGCATCGCCATGCCGACAAAGTCGTCGGCCCGCTGGATCGATGACGGCAACAACATGGTCAAGGTGCTGAAAGAGCGCGGCTACAACACCGATCTGCAATATGCCGAGGACGACATTCCGAACCAGCTCTCGCAGGTCGAGAACATGGTGACGAAGGGCGCCAAGGCGCTGGTGATCGCGGCGATCGACGGCACCACGCTGTCGGACGTGCTCAAGCAGGCCAAGGCCAAGGGCATCACCGTTATCGCTTATGACCGCCTGATCCGCGGCACGCCGAACGTCGACTACTACGCGACCTTCGACAACTTCCAGGTCGGCGTGCTCCAGGCGGAATCGATCGTGCAGGGACTCGGTCTGAAGGATGGCAAGGGTCCGTTCAACATCGAGTTGTTCGGCGGCTCGCCCGACGACAACAACGCCTACTTCTTCTACAACGGCGCGATGTCGGTGCTGCAGCCTTACATCGACAGCAAGAAGCTCGTCGTCGTGTCCGGCCAGATGGGCATGGACAAGGTCGCGACCTTGCGCTGGGACGGCGCCACCGCGCAGGCCCGCATGGACAACCTGCTCAGTGCCTACTACGGCAACAAGAAGGTCAATGCCGTGTTGTCGCCGTATGACGGCCTCTCGATCGGCATCATCTCGTCACTGAAGGGCGTGGGCTACGGCAGTGCCGACCAGCCGATGCCGATCATCAGCGGCCAGGATGCCGAAGTGCCCTCGATCAAGGCGATGCTGCGCGGCGACCAGTATTCGACCATCTTCAAGGACACCCGCGACCTCGCCAAGGTGACCGCTGATATGGTCGACGCAGCGCTGGCCGGCAAGCAGGTCACGGTGAACGACACCAAGACCTACGAGAACGGCGCCAAGACCGTGCCCTCCTACCTGCTCAAGCCCGTCGTGGTCTACAAGGACAATTGGGAGAAAGTTCTGGTTGACAGCGGCTACTACAAGAAGTCGCAATTCCAGTAAGGTGCTGCCTACTCCCTCTCCCCGCTTGCGGGGAGAGGGTTGGGGTGAGGGGGAGTCTCCACGAGGGTGGGATAGATGGTGTCGTGGAGACTCCCCCTCACCCGAAATCCGCGCTAAGCGCGCATTTCGATCTCTCCCCGCGTCCGCCATTGCTGAAGCTTTGGCGGATAGGCACGGGGAGAAGTGAACTAAAGACGGGACACGAAGCCATGACGGCAATGTTGGAAATGCGCGGCGTCAGCAAGAGCTTTGCGGGCGTGCAGGCGCTGCGTGACGTCAATTTCTCGGTCGAGCCCGGGCAGATTCATGCCCTGGTCGGCGAGAACGGCGCCGGAAAATCCACACTGATGAAGGTGTTGAGCGGGGTCTATCCCCACGGCAGCTACGAGGGAACCATCGTCTTCGAGGGCGAGGAACGCCGCTTCCGCGACATCAATGATTCCGAGGCGCTCGGCATCATCATTATCCACCAGGAGCTGGCGCTGATCCCGTTGATGTCGATTGCGGAGAATATCTTTCTTTCGCATCCGCCGTCACAACTTGGCGTCATCGACCGCGACGAGGTCTACCGCCGGACCCGGGAACTCCTGGCCCAGGTCGGCCTGAAGGAGTCGCCGGACACGCTGATCACCGATCTCGGCGTCGGCAAACAGCAGCTCGTCGAGATCGCCAAGGCGCTCTCTAAGCGCGTGCGGATGCTGATCCTGGACGAGCCGACCGCCAGCTTGAACGAGGCCGACAGCGCTGCGCTGCTCGAGCGCCTGATGCAATTTCGCGAGCAGGGCATCGGCTCGGTCCTGATCTCCCACAAGCTGAACGAAGTCGCCAAGGTTGCCGACCACATCACGGTGCTGCGCGACGGACGCACGGTGGATGGCATCGACTGCCGGACCGAGCAGGTCCAGGAGGACCGCATCATCCGCAGCATGGTCAACCGCGATCTCGCCCACCGCTTCCCCGAGCGCAGCGCCAAGATCGGGGAGCCCGTCCTCAAGGTTGAGAACTGGTCGGTTTATCACCCGATCCATCCTGAGCGACAGGTCATCAAGAACGTCAATTTCGGTGTGCGGCGCGGCGAGGTCGTCGGGATCGCCGGGCTGATGGGGGCAGGGCGCACCGAATTCGCCATGAGCCTGTTCGGCCGCTCCTGGGGCACCAACATCACCGGCCGCATTCGCCTCGAGGGCAACGAGATCGTTCTGCCGAGCGTGGCGGCGGCGATCGATGCCGGCCTTGCCTATGTCACCGAGGACCGCAAGCAGCTCGGGTTGATCCTGGCCGACGACGTCCGCAAGAATATTACGCTGGCCAGCCTCGACCAAGTTGCCCCCGGCAAGGTGATCGACGACATTGCCGAGCTGAAGGTGGCAAGCGACTACCGTAACCGGATGCGTATCCGCTGCTCCGACGTCTACCAGGAGACCGGCCAGCTCTCGGGTGGCAACCAGCAAAAGGTCGTGCTGTCGAAATGGCTGATGACCGACCCCAAGGTTTTGATCCTGGACGAGCCGACGAGGGGTATCGACGTCGGTGCGAAATATGAGATTTACTGTATCATCAACGAGCTGGCGGAGGCCGGCCGGGGCGTCGTGGTGATCTCCTCGGAGATGCCGGAGCTGCTCGGCATCTGCGACCGCATCTGCGTCATGAACGACGGCGCTTTCGTCGGTGAGTTTGCGGGCCATGAGGCGACGCAGGAGAAGATCATGCGCGCCATCATGCGCAATGAGAGAAGCAATGGAAACGGCGTGCCTGAGGCCGCGGAGATGGGAGGAATGCAGCCATGACCGACAAGACGGTTTCGCTGCCTGAGGAGCGCCGGCACGCGGGCTTCATCAAGAATAATTTGCGCAACTACGGCATGCTGATGTCGCTGGTCGCGATCATGCTGTTCTTCCAGATCATGACCGGCGGCACGTTGCTACAGCCGCTCAATCTCACCAATCTGGTGCTGCAGAACAGCTACATCGTCATCATGGCGCTGGGCATGTTGCTCGTGATCGTGACCGGACATATCGATCTGTCGGTCGGCTCGGTTGCAGGGTTCGTCGGCGCCGTGGCCGCGCTGCTGATGGTGAGCTACAAGGTCGACTACACCGTTGCCTTCATCGCTTGCCTGCTGTTGGGCGCGGCGATCGGTGCCGCGCAGGGCTATTGGGTCGCCTATTTCGGTATCCCGTCCTTCATCGTGACGCTGGCCGGCATGCTCGTTTTCAAGGGCCTGGCGCTTGCGGTGTTGCAGGGCCAGTCGCTCGGGCCGTTTCCGTCGACGTTCCAGAAGTTGTCCTCGGGCTTCATTCCGGAAATGCTGCCTGAGGCCGGCACGCTGCACCCGACCTCGATGCTGATCGGCGCGGTGCTGGCCCTCGGACTGGTCTATGCCAGCGCCAAGAGCCGTTCGCGCGAGCAGTCGCACGGCATCGAGGTCGAGCCTTACGCGTTCTTCCTGGGCAAGAGCGTCGTGCTGGCCTGCGCGGTGCTCTATTTCACCTACCTGATCGCGACCTATCGCGGACTGCCGAACGTGCTGGTGATCATGAGCGCCTTGATCGCGCTCTATGGCTTCGTCACCCGGCGCACCGTGATCGGACGGCAGATCTATGCGGTTGGTGGCAATGCCAAGGCGGCCAAGCTTTCGGGCATCAAGACCGAGCGGCTGACCTTCTTCACCTTCGTCAACATGGGCGTGCTGGCCGCACTCGCCGGCCTCGTCTTCGCCGCGCGGCTCAACACCGCAACGCCGAAAGCGGGCCTTGGCTTTGAGCTCGACGTCATCGCCGCCTGCTTCATCGGCGGCGCTTCGGCCTATGGTGGCGTGGGCCGCGTCGGCGGTGCCGTGGTCGGCGCCATGATCATGGGCGTGATGAACAACGGCATGTCCATCCTCGGCATCGGCATCGATTACCAGCAGGTCATCAAGGGCCTGGTGCTGCTCGGTGCGGTCTGCATCGACGTGTACAATCAGCGGCGGTAGCCAATTCGACGGTGCCGCAGGGTGGGAAAGGCGCGCAAGCGCCGTGCCCACCGTCTTCTCTTTACGTCGCGCAGAAGTGGTGGGCACGCTTCGCTTTTGCCCACCCTGCATCTTCGTCTATTCTGCGCAATGTCGTGGACACGCCAACGGGCACGCGTTCGCGCGACCTGATTGCTATGTTGGGCTGATCCGATAGAGAACGTGCTTTATTTTCTCTCTCGCGAAGCGGCTCTGGGTTCAGCACCCACTTCGTCGAAGGCGATACTGGAGCATTCCCGGAATGGCGCAAAGGCAGCTTGCGGCGCCGACAATTCCTGGCAATACATCCGATCGATCTTCTGCTGCATGAGCGCATAGCAGTCGCATGCCGCCCTCTCCAGCCGCGCCCGGTGGATCTCCACGAAGCCGCGTCGGTCGGACGGGATGGCGCCCGCAGCGCGGAGCTTGCTCATCGTCAGAGTGACGGTCGTCCGCCGCACCCCGAGCAATTGCGCAAGCGCCTCCTGCGTCACGGGAAGAAGATCATCGGGAACGCGGTCGTGCAGTTGCAGTAGCCACCGCGCCATGCGGCCGTCCACTCGGTGCAGCGCGTTGCAGGCGGCTACGTGCTGGAGCTGCAACAGCAGCGCGCGGGCGTGGACCTGCACGACATGTCTGATGGCTGCGCTGCGCGCGCAGGCAGCCCGGAACTTCGCGGCTGATATCAGCGAGGCCGTGCCCGCCAGGCGTGCAGTCGCCGTGACGGATGAATGTGAGGGACCGAGTACGGAGAACGAGGCCAAAGCACCTTCCCGTCCCATCAACGTGGTTGCGACCGTTTGCCCGTCGGGCATATCGAGCATGAAGGCGATCGCGCCGCTGTGGGGAAAATAAACCGGGTCGAGTTCATCGCCCGTCCGCACCAGAACGGCATCGGCTTCGAAGGAGACTTTCTGGAAGTGGGGCGTAAGCAAGCCCAAATCCTCGGGCGGCAACGCCGCCAGAAGCCGATTCCCAATGCCGGTGCGGTGAACGGTCACGATGCCTCTTGGTGAACGAGCAACCCAGGAACGACGCTGGCTAGCATCCACGAAAGTGAGGTCGAGTCAACGCAGCGCGCGCCGGCATGGGTGGTTTCGCGTGAGCGGCAGCCCCGAAGCGGACCACACGGAGTGGTCGAGGCAAAGGCAATCAAAAACGCAGTATACAAGGTTTCGATTCCATAAAATCCGATTATTCGAAATTGAAATGCCGAACGCTATTCATCCAAACAGAGCCATTGCTCGAGATCAAGCACGGGTAATTGCGGGGCTGTGCGGTTTTCGCCGAGCAAACGCCAGCTTGAGCACTTTGCCCGCTCGCCACTTTTCAGCCTGGCGACTGCCGACGCGGTGATCGACCGGTGTTGGTTTGGCGACTGCCCTGGCCGGCATATCAGGCCGATTTCGCTCTCCAATGTCCTCATGCCACCGCGTCCAAAGCTGGATGAGGAACCGACGTTCTACTGCGTCAGGAACAGCACCACCGCGATCGCGACCGATAGACAGACCGCAGATGCGGTCGCCGCCGTCGACAGCACGCCCATCCGCCGGAGCGCCGCCGCGAACAGGATAATGATAGGGGTTGCGGTCATCAGACCAAGTTGCGCCTCGCTCATGTTGGCCTTCGCGAAAATGATGAAACCTCGACGGTCACTCTACCGACCGCCGCCATCACGGAGGTTGCGACGGCGCAAACAGCGCGAAGGCTGACTGCGGTTTGTCCGCCGACAAATTACGACGCGCCGATGCGCGATATTGCTTGCCGGCGTCGCGCTTTGCGGAGATCAGATGTCGGCAGCGGACTACGAGCAGCAGGGAAGTGGCTGGGGAATCCTCGAGGATCTGCCCGGTGATCCCATGATCTGGGTGTTGATCTTCAGCGAGCTCGCTGCCTTCGGGCTGTTCCTGGGCGCCTTCGCAATCGCCCGGCTCGTGCAGCCGGCGCTGTTCGCCTCCGGGCAGGCGGCGCTCGATTCGGGGCTTGCCGGCATGAACACCCTGGTCCTGGTGAGCAGCGGCTGGGCAGCCGCGCGCGGCATGCTGGCGGCGCGGAACGGGGCGAGGCGGACGGCGCGCCGTTGGCTGCTCGGTGCCATGGCGCTTGGCGGAGTCTTCATTGCGATCAAGCTAATGGAGTATGCGAAGGAGATCGGACGCGGCATCGGTCTCGAAACCAGCCCATTCTTCACGCTGTATTTCCTCCTGACCGGTTTTCACCTTCTGCATGTTGGCCTCGGCATCGTGATCCTCGCGGTGGTCTGCCGGCGTGCCGAAGTTGTGAGCGTCGAGACAGGAGCCGCATTCTGGCACATGGTCGACCTGGTCTGGATCGTCATGTTCCCGATCGTCTATCTGGTGCGGTGATGAATCGTCTCGACGTGACTCGGCTCGACGTGACTTGGGCCGTGCTGATCGGGCTTACGATCGCAACCGTCCTGGTGCCCTGGCTCGTGCCGGGCGCGCTCTTCGCCAACGCCGTGGTGCTCGTCCTGGCCGCAGTCAAGGGCCACCGGATCGTGCTCGACTATCTCGACTTGCGCGCGGCGCCGGCGCCGTGGCGCGGCCTGGTCAGCACCTGGATCGCCATCCTCGTGCTGTTTGCCTGGCTCGCTTCCGCAGCCGTCGCCCTGATCTGATCGTCGCGCTCATTGCGGCGCAACAAAGAGCCGCGGTGCCCAATCGGCAAAATATCGTCACCCGCATTTCTCGACAGGACTCAACTCGGAAAGGATTGGCAATGGCTGAACGCCTGACCAAGTCGGCCGCTCGAAACGTCTTCTACGGCGGATCGGCCTTTTTCTTCGCCATCTTCATTGGGCTGACGGCGCACAGCCACTACTACATGGTCACAAGCTCGACCGATGCCGCCACGCTGACGTCGTCAGTCGCCCGCGGCAAGCACGTCTGGGAGAAGAATTCCTGCATCAACTGCCACACCCTTTTGGGCGAGGGCGCCTATTTCGCCCCTGAGGTTGGCAATGTCTGGGATCGGTGGGGCGGCAAGGAGGACCCGGCCGGCGCGCGCGAGACGCTGAAGGCCTGGATGCAGGCGCAGCCGTCCGGTGCGCCTGGCCGCCGGCAGATGCCGCAGTTCAACCTCACCGACCAGGAGCTCAACGATCTCGCCGACTTCCTGCAATGGACCAGCACGATCAAGCGCCAGGATTGGCCGCCGAACAAGGCGGGCTGAGCGCCGCGACAACATTCCAAATGAGAGCACATCGATGAAATATCAGACCCAGAAAGTCGCGATGCTGTATTTCTACGGCGCGCTGACACTATTCCTCGCCCAGGTCGCGTTCGGCGTCCTTGCCGGGACCATCTATGTCCTGCCCAACACCTTGTCCGTCATCCTGCCGTTCAACATCGTCAGGATGATCCACACCAACGCGCTGATCGTGTGGTCGCTGATCGGTTTCATGGGCGCGACCTACTTCCTGCTGCCCGAGGAAACCGAGACCGAGCTGTTCAGCCCGCTGCTGGCAAAGATCCAGTTCTGGATGTTCTTCGGCGCGGCGGGTGTGGCCGTCGTCGGCTATCTCTTTCACTATCACGAAGGCCGCGAATTCCTCGAGCAACCCTTCATCATCAAGGTCGGCATCGTCGTCGTCTGCCTGATGTTCCTGTTCAACGTGACGATGACGGCGCTCAGGGGACGCAAGACGACGGTTACCAACATTCTGTTGTTCGGCCTGTGGGGCGTTGCGATCTTCTTCCTGTTCGCCTTCTACAACCCGGCCAATCTCGCCGTCGACAAGATGTACTGGTGGTACATCGTGCACCTCTGGGTCGAAGGCGTGTGGGAGCTGATCATGGCCTCCGTGCTCGCCTTCCTGATGATCAAGCTCAACGGCATCGACCGCGAGGTGGTCGAGAAATGGCTCTACGTCATCATCGGCCTGGCCCTGTTCTCGGGCATCTTGGGCACCGGCCACCACTTCTACTGGATCGGCGCGCCCGGCTACTGGCAATGGATCGGCTCGCTGTTCTCCACGCTGGAAGTCGCGCCCTTCTTCACCATGGTGATCTTCACCGTGCAGATGACATGGAAAGCCGGCCGCAAGCATCCGAACCGCGCTGCGCTGTTGTGGTCGGTCGGCTGCTCGGTGATGGCGTTCCTCGGGGCCGGCGTCTGGGGCTTCCTGCACACGTTGTCCTCGGTGAACTACTACACCCACGGCACCCAGGTGACCGCAGCACACGGGCATCTCGCCTTCTTCGGCGCCTATGTGATGCTGAATCTTGCGGTGATGGCTTATGCGATCCCGCAGCTCAGGGAGCGTGCGCCTTACAACCAATGGCTCAGCATGGCGAGCTTCTGGATCATGTGCACGGCGATGATGGTGATGACATTCGCACTGACCTTTGCCGGCGTGATCCAAGTTCACCTCCAGCGCGTGCTCGGCCAGAGCTACATGGACGTGCAGGACCAGATCGCGGTGTTCTATTGGGTCCGGCTCGGCTCCGGCGCGTTCGTGGCGATCTCCGCGCTGATGTTCGTGTGGGCGGTGCTGGTGCCTGGCCGCGAGAAGCAGCCGGTCATCCCCGGCGCGCTGCAACCCGCCGAATAGGCGCGACGGCGGCCGCGAAGTCGCGGCCGCTCGTCAAAGTGAACTCGGAGAGAGACCATGAAACCTGCACTCCATGCCGTGACGGCGCCGGCGCCCGAGCTTCCGGCCTATGTTCCGAGCGGCAATGAATGCGCGCTGTTCGAGCACGCCTGGCGTCATCGCCTGCCGGTTCTGCTGAAGGGACCGACCGGCTGCGGAAAGACGCGCTTTGTCACCCATATGGCGGCGCGGCTGGGCTTGCCGCTTCATACCGTCGCCTGTCACGACGATCTCACCGCCGCCGATCTCACCGGCCGCTATCTTCTCAGGGGCGGTGACACCGTGTGGACCGACGGTCCGCTGACCCGAGCGGTGCGGGAAGGCGGCATCTGCTATCTCGACGAGGTGGTGGAAGCGCGCAAGGACGTCACCGTCGTCCTGCATCCGCTTACCGATGACCGCCGCATCCTTCCGCTCGAGCGCACCGGCGAAGAGCTTGTCGCGCCCGCGAGCTTCATGCTGGTGGTCTCCTACAACCCCGGCTACCAGACCCTCTTGAAAGCGCTGAAGCCGTCGACGCGGCAGCGCTTCGTCGCCATCGAGTTCGGCTTTCTGCCGGCGGAGCAGGAGATCGCGGTGGTTTCCGTCGAAAGCGGGCTTGCGCCCGACCGTGTGCGGCCGCTGGTTCAGCTCGCGGCTCGGCTGCGGGCTCTCAGAGGACACGACCTGGAGGAGGGCGTCTCGACCCGGCTGGTCGTCTATTGTGCGACTTTGATTGCGGCCGGGGCCTCGATCGCCGATGCCGTGCTGGCGGGCATGATCGAGCCGCTCACCGACGATGCCGATGTCAAGGCCGCGCTGCTCGACGTTGCGCGTGCCGTGATCGCGTGAGGGGAAGCCGATGCTCGACTTTCTCGAGCTGGAAGAGACGGTCGGCCGCGCCTGGCATCGCCTGGTCGGCGGCACCGCGAGCTATCCGGTCCATGCCGAGCATGCGGTCTCGCTTGCGGACGTGCGCACGCGGATCGCCGTGATGTTTCGCGCGCTCGGCGGCGAGGCCGGCGTGCAGATCGCAAGCGCCGGCGCCCGCCGGTCCGGGCATCGGCTCGGATGGCGCCAGCGCATCGGGCTCGGTGATGAGCGCCTGGAGCAACCGGGGCGTGACGCCGCAACCATCTTTCTGCCTGACAGCGTCGCGATTTTCGAAGACCGCGCGCTGAATGCGTCGCTCTATCGATGGCTCGCCGCCTGGTTCGCGACCGCGCCGGCCGAAGTGATCGACGAGGTCGATCCGCTGCGGCGCGATCTCTTGATGCTGCGGCGGGCAGGTGAAACGGCGGTGTTGGTGCTCGTGCAGTTTCCCGGACTGGCTGACGACTACGCGCAGCTTGCCGCGGCAACGGCGCTGGCGCGTCCGCGCCGGCCACTGCCGCGCATCGAACAGGAGATGGAAGAGACCGTGCTCGCCTTGCTCGGCGCGCGTCAGCCGCCTTCAGGCAAGCTATGGAAGGCCATGGCCGGCACGGGCGCACTGCCAGCATGGGCGCCACCGGGATATCGCTCCATTTTGCCATGCCCGCTGTGGGGCGATTGCTGGATGCGCGAGCTCTCCTCCGCGGGCGCAAGCGATGACGTGTATGCACAGGGCGCAGACCCGGCACCAGTGGATGATCGCAAGCGCTTCGCCGTCCGCGAGCGCGACGAGGATGCGGACCGCCGCGATCCCTTCGTGCTCAACCGCTTCGAAAAGATCCTCTCGATGGCCGAGATGGTCAACGTCAATCGGCCCGCCGACGACAGCGAGGACGAGGACGCGCAGAAGGCGGCCGACGATCTCGACGAAATTGCACTCGGGCGCCGCAGCGGCCAGCCCGCAACCCGGCTCAAATTCGATCTCGACCTGCCGCCGGAGGCACTCGACGCGTCGCGGCTGAACGCGGACCTCACCTATCCTGAGTGGGATTATCGCAGCGGAACCTATCTGCCCAATCATTGCCGCGTGCTTGCCGCTGCGGCGTCCGAGACCGGCGAGAGCTGGGCGCCGGATGAGACCATGCGCAGCCACATTCGGCAGGTGAGGCGCCGGTTCGAAGTCTTGCGGCCGCGTCACGAATTGATGCGTGCGCAGGCCGACGGACACGATCTCGATCTCGACGCGCTGGTGCGCGCGCGCTGTGATCTTCGCGCCGGCAGCGGCGCGCTTGATCGCATCCATGTGGCGATGCGGCCGCAGGGCCATGATCTCGCCGTCACGCTGCTGGTCGACGTCTCGCTATCGACGGATGCGTGGGTCGATGGTCACCGCGTGCTCGACGTCGAGATGGAGGCGCTTCTGGCGCTCGCGCATGGACTTTCGGCTTGCGGTGATCACCACAGCATCCTGACATTCACCTCGCGTCGTCGCTCCTGGGTACGGCTCGAGACGATCAAGGCGTTCGACGAGCCGATGAGCGGGGCAGTGGAGCGCCGGATCGGGGCGCTGAAGCCCGGCTATTACACCCGCATCGGCGCGGCGGTCCGCCATGCCGCGGCCGGCCTCGCCCGCCAGCCGCAGCGCAAGAAGCTGCTGCTCGTCCTGACCGACGGCAAGCCGAACGACATCGACCACTACGAAGGGCGGTTCGCAATCGAGGACACCCGCAAGTCCGTGCAGGAAGCGCGCCGCCTCGGCATTGCCGCGTTCGGCGTAACGGTCGATGCGACGGCGCAATCCTATTTTCCGACCCTGTTCGGGCGGGGCGGTTACGCGATCGTCGGCAACATCCGCCGGCTGCCTGGGGCACTGCCGGCAATCTACCGGCAGGTAGCGCATTAAGGCCGGGGAAAGCCGCAGCAGGTGCGTCAGTGTTGCTGCCCTGTGGAGGCAGGAAGTCTCGCGAGGAAACGTTGATCTACCGCAACGCGCGCGTCGATCGCGAGAGCGCATCGTTCCAACGGGCAGGAAACCGTGGAGCCAATCCATGAACCAGATGAGTTTGAGAAAAATTGCAATAGCGACCTCGACCTTCGCGTGCGCGACATTGCTCACCTTCAGCTGGTCTGAGCAACGCGGCGTCTGGCTGTCGATCGAGAGTGCCCAGGCGCGAGTCGGTCGTCCGTTGACGCCGGTGAGCGTTGCGGGTGTTGCACGCCGGCAAAACCGGCGGGCTGCGTACGGGTATGGTGCAGGAGCTGTCGGCGCCGGTCTCGCAGGCGCTGCGGCAGTCGGCACAGCGGCCGCGGTTGCCGCCACCTCGCCCGGATGGGGCTCACCCGGATGGGGCTATTATGGCAATAGGCCTTACGTCGGTAGCGGGGCTTTGGCCGCCAACGCCTACTATGGCGGCGCGATCCAAACCAGTCCGTTCTACCTGCAAAGGGCCTACCCTGCGAATGGCCCTTGGTATGTCGCTAACGATTGGGCTGGCTACAAGGCGCGCTACGGAATCGTCTGCGATCCAGGCAGCCTGATCAAAGGTGATGACGGCCTGATGCACGTCTGTCAGTAGGCCGTCCGCGAGCGACACGGGGCGGCTCGAGAGCTGCCCCGATCGCACCAGGCTTGACGAACGTCGCGGTGGAAAACTCGCTAGCGCGGCGATGGGAAAAGAGGGCTCCCATGCCAGACCCTGCGGAAGTCATTCAGGCGGCTATTCGCTCCGCGTTTGTCAGTTATCCAAAGGAGGACGATCCCGACTGGAGGAGTCCATCCTGGATCAGGCCAGCGGAATGTTCGCATCTGACGAAGGTGATCATGCACGAGCTGGACACCAGCGGTTTTGCGATCGTGAAGAAGTCGGGCTGAGCACTCAATTGGACGGTACAATGCGCCCGCGTTGCTGACGCAGAGCGATGCAGCGAACGGCTTTCGTCCGCGTCGAGGTCAGTGCGATTCGATGAGAGCAAGGACCGATTGACGCGGAGAGCGATCGATGAAGGAGGCGCGCTGGGCTCTGTGGGCTTCGTCTCTATTCTTCAGATTGATCGGTGACCTCAGCAAGTTTTCGGACAGCGACGTATACTGACATGCCGAGATAATCGCCGGCGTCGCCGACCCACGACCCGGCGAGCGGCACGGCTTGGCCCGGATGTCGGGCGACCGCCACTTGGATAAGGTCGAAGCCGGCGTTGATGTGATTGGTCGGATCATAATTCATCCAGCCAGCCCCGGGTAAAAACACCTGAACCCAGGCGTGGGTCGCCCCCGAACCAATCATCCCCACGTCGCCTCCGTCCAGCGCCGCATCATAGATGTAACCACTAACGAAGCGGGCTGCGAACCCGAGCCGGCGCAACGCCCCAATCATGAGCCAGGCATAGTCGCGGCAGGTTCCTGATTTCGAACGCAAAGTTGCCGTGGGAGCCAAGGTGCCCTCCGTCTCCCGCGATTCGTAGGTGAATGTATCGCGGAACGCGTCGAGCATCCCTTTCAAGACGTCGCTGGTTTGCGCGCGGCCATTGGCGACGAAGTCCCTGGCCCAAGTTACGACTTCAAGGTCGGGATCCCCCGTATGCGGGCGCATGAAGCCGACAAGGTCGGTCCATTCGTCTTGCGTGTATTGCACCGGTACGAGTTCGGCCCTTCGTTCCAAGTGGAATTGCTCAATGCCTTTGGCCCCAAAATGGATGCCTTGAAACTCGAACGTAAAGGTCAATTCCTTGCCGGGCTCGTCGAGTTCGATCTCCGTCAGATTGTTGGAAAGGCCGTCGCTGATCCAGCGGATGCGGGACGAAAGAGTGGTCTTTGCAGACCAGCTTATCAATCGCCCGCGTGCAGCGGGTCTCGGCAGGAACATGGCGCGATGCGTACCGAACGCCACCGGTTTTGCGTAGCTGTAGGTGGTGGTGTGTTTGATCTCGAAGAGAAGGGCCATTGCTCCTCCGAGCCAAATCGTTTGATCACATGTACGTGCCGCGCTCGGCTTTCGCCAGTTACCTTAAGGAAAGCGATCCCGAATGGAGGAGCCCATCCTGGATCGGGCCGTCGGAATGTTCGCATCTGGCCAACATGATCATGCGCGAATTGAACATCAACGGCTTCAACATCGCGAAGAAGCTGGGCCTGCGCGTAGGCTTTACTGCACAATGTACCCAAGGCGTCTGCCGCAAAGCGGCGCCGCGTTTGAGGCGCAGTCCGACTCGTTGAACTGGTCTGCGCGTTCGTGCGAACCGGGCGCGCATGAGTTAAAGATCCACCAGATACGAAAAGGCGACGATCAACCCCACGGTCCCGAGAAGGACGGCAAGGCCCACCCATTTTTCGAAGGCCCGTGAGTGAGTGGAACGTCTGGGTTCGTCGTTGGGCTCGAAAAGCATGAGAAGTCTCCGCTCTCTTGATGCCGTTCGCACTGGGAGCTTTGCCCTAGGATCTGACCATGCCGCAACAACGCAACCAAATGCGGTTAACCGCATCTTGACCTTGATCTGAATCAACGGTCGCGGACGCTGAACTGATGCGATGTTGATCGAGGTCAATCGATGGCAGGCGATCTGGCGCGGCATTTTCGCGCAGATCACCAGTCAGTGGTGCTTACGCAACCGTTTCTGGGCCGCTCATGGAAGATCCCTTTCTCAATTACTTCGCGCTTGGCCTGCTGTTTTTTGTCATCATCGTGCTGGTCTACGGCATCATCGCGATCCATGACATTCCGGCACGCATCGCCAAGGCCCGCCATCACCCGCATGAAGATGCCATCCATGCTGCCGGCTGGATCAGCCTGTTCATGCTGCATTTGCTGTGGCCATTCCTATGGATTTGGGCGATGGCCTACAAACCGGATCGCGGCTGGGGCTTCAGTCACAAGCCGGGCGAGCCATCCTCGCCGGCAGAAGCTGTGGCTGAACTGGATGAGCTGAAGCATCGATTGGCAGCCGTCGAATCCAAACTCGGGCTTCGAGAAGGCGGGGGCCATCCCGCGCTCGTGCCGGAGTCGGTGGTGTCGGCTGTCGAGGAGCAGAGGGTTGCGGATGCAGAAGCCGCTCCTGCAGCAGGCCGGGGCGCTTCGCGATAGCCGACAGTCCCGAATGGGAGGCCACTGATGGAAATATTGCTCACCCTGACGTACGTGGCACTCTGCTATGCCATCTTCAAGCTCTTCAGGATTCCGGTCAATCAATGGACGCTTGCAACAGCAGCCCTCGGCGGCATTTTCGGCCTTTCGCTGCTGTTCATAACGATGGCCTACAACCATCCGTTTTCCACCAATGCGCGCATTTACTTTACCGTCACGCCGGTTTTGGCCGGCATCCGGGGCCGCGTGATCGAAGTGCCGGTGGAGAACAAAAGCAACCAGCATCTGGAAGCCGGCGAGGTTCTCTTCAAGATCGATCCGAAGCCCTACGAATATGCCGTCGCGGAAAAACGGGCGGGGCTCGCTGACGCGGAGGCCAGTGTTGCCGAGCTCAAGGCATCCGTCGACCAGGCGACGGCGTCGGCCGAAAAATCCAGGGCAGAACGGGACCTCGCTCAGACGAACTACGAGCGACAGAAGGAGCTCTTCGACAAGAATGTCGTTGCCCAGGCGACTCTCGACACGGCGACGCGCAACCGTGATGCGGCGAACCAGGCACTGGCGGCTGCCGTTGCCGCGCAAGATCGGGCACGACAGGCCTATGGCGCGACAGTAGACGGTGAACACTCGGCCATCGTCCGTCTACGCAATGAACTTGCCGATGCTGAATATAATCTCAGCGAGACCACCGTGAGGGCGCCCACCAGCGGATTTGTTACCGAGGTCTCGCTACGGCCAGGAATGTATGTCGGCGCGACCGCTGCTCGGCCGGTCATGATTTTCGTCAACGACACCCAGAAAGATCGGGCTTTGGCAGCTGCCTTCCAGCAGAACGCACTGCAGCGTGTCAAGGCCGGCGATGAAGCCGAAGTCTTGTTCAAGGGCATACCTGGCCGGGTCTTCAAGGCGAAGGTTCGCCTCGTGATCGATGCGATCGCGGCCGGGCAGCTTCAAGCCACAGGTGCGCTGCAGGAGATCCGCGGTGTGTTGCCCGGAGACCGGGCCCTGGCGGTCCTCGACATCATCGACGACATGTCCGGCTACCAGGTCCCTCTTGGCTCGGCAGGTGAAGCCGCCATTTACACCGAGCATGTCCACGAGTTGTCCTTACTGCGGAAAATCCTTCTGCGCATGCGAAGCTGGCAGAACTACGCTTTCTTCGAAGCGGAATAAGATGTCTGCTCAGATGAGCACGAGGTCGGTGCGCGAAGACAATTTTTCAAAAATTGCGAGCCTCCGCTGGTGGAGATTGATGCCGATTATTGCGTTAAATGACAGTCAAGGATGAGCATGGGCGCCGTCAAGCTGCCGATCTGGCTCCGTATCGTCGTGGTCCTGGCTCTGGTCCTGCTAGCAAGCGGCGCAAGCATGTTCGCATATCGCTGGTATGTACGGCCGGTGACGCTATCGATCGCGGTTGGGTCGCTGGACGGCGATGCGCCAAAGATCGTGTCGGCGCTGGCGAGCAGGCTTGTCGTCAATAACGCGCCAGTGCGGCTCAAAGTGGTGGAGACCAGCGGACCGATCGAATCCGCGGCGGCGTTCTCCTCCGGCAAGACGGACCTTGCCGTCGTTCGTGGTGATGTCGGTGACCTGTCGCAGGCGCAGGCCATTGTCGTCCTGGCCCAGGCCGTGGCGTTGCTCGTTGCGCCTCCGGGTTCGGCGATCACGGACATGGCCGACCTGAAACGCACGACGGTGGGGGTGGTCGGTAGCGACACCAATCAGAAGCTCGTCGACGTGTTGAGAAGGACATATGACCTTGACCGCGCCAACGTTGCATTCAAGGGCGTTGCGCTCGATCAGGTCCGCCGGGCGCTCGAAACCAAGGAGATACGTGCCGTCCTGTTCGTGATGCCGCTGAGCGACAAATACCTGTCGCTGGTGCGAGGGCTATTCCCTCAGAACGCGAAGACCGCCCCGGTGCTGATTCCGATCGAGAGCGCAGGAGCGATTGCCGAGAAGGAACGTGCCTACGAAAGCTTCGATATCCCCAAGGGCACGTTGCGCGGATCCCCTCCCGTTCCCGAAGATGATGTCACCACACTCCAGACAGCCTTCTATCTGGTCGGCAAGAAGAGTCTCGACAACGATATGATTGCGGGCTTCACGCACGCCATCACGACCGCTCGCAGGGACCTTCTGGCCGAATTGCCGATCCTGGCGCAGTTCAAGGCACCTGATACCGACGCCGGCGCCTTTCTTCCCGTCCATGCGGGAGCGGCGGAGTTTTACAATGGCAGTCAGTTATCCTTCCTGGACAAGTGGAGCAACGCCATCTTCTTGGCACCGATGGCGCTTGGCGCGCTGATCACGGTGCTCGCGGCAGCCTGGCGGTTTCTCCGATCCGGCGAGCTGAAGCCGAGGGAGCCGGCGCTCGATACGCTCTATGCGTTGGGGCAACGGATAAGGCACGCCGGAAACGCCTCGGAATTGCTGGAGATCGAAAATCAGATCGACGACGTCTTGCGCGCGCAACGCGCCACGGCGGACGACGAAGAACAAGCCCTGGATGCTGCAACACTCAATGTTGCAGCCCATCGTCTCGAGAATCTGATTCATGATCGCAGGACGGCGCTCGTTGCCGCCGGTTCGGACGCGGCGCACAAGGCAATGCCGTGACGAATCCGTATTCGAGGGGCGGGCTTGCCGGGTCGTCCGTCGTCAGGCAGCTATACCGTGAGCTATTGCCCAGCTCGTGAGTATATGATCGAATGCCTCGATGGACGCAACCAGGCCCGACCTGATCATCTTCGACTGCGATGGTGTGCTCGTCGACAGCGAGCTCTTGAGCTGCCGCTGTCTCTCCGAGGTGCTGTCCGAATTCGGGATCGCGCTCAGCGAGCAGCAGGCGCTCGAGCTGTTCCTGGGGCGTAGCACCAAGGCGATCGAGCAGCATTATCGCGATCTCGGACAAGTCGTGCCGGATGGCTTCCTGCCTCGCTTCAAGTCGAGGGTGCTGACCACCTTCGCAGGTGCATTGCAGCCGATCCCCGGGATCGGCGCGGTGGTATCGGAGTTGAACAGGCCGTTTTGCGTCGCTTCGTCGAGCGACATCGATCGCGTGTCGCTTTCGCTCGACGTCACCGGCCTCAAGCCGCATTTCGGCGACCGGCTCTACACGGCGCAAATGGTCAGATACGGCAAGCCGGCGCCCGACCTGTTCCTTTACGCCGCAGAGAAGATGCGTGCCGATCCGGCGCGCACGCTGGTGATCGAGGACAGCGTCAGCGGCGTGCAGGCGGCCAAGGCCGCCGGCATGATGGTCTGGGGATTTGTCGGCGGCAGCCATTATCGCGCCCGCGACGGCCGCGCTATATTGACCGCTGCCGGGGCCGATCGGGTCTTCGCGCAGATGGGCGATTTCTGGAAGGACGCGTGACGCCGGCCATGGCGATGGAGAACGAAAAATCCAGGCTCGACGATGCCGCGCGCGCCGGCTGGCTCTACTTCATTGCCGGTCACACGCAGGACGAGATCGCCAAAATGCTCCAGGTTTCGCGCGCCTCGGCGCAGCGACTGGTTTCGCTGTGCCTTGCCGAACGCCTGATCACCTTTCGCCTCGAGCATCCCATTGCCGCCTGCATGGAACTGGCGGCGCGGCTGAAGCAGCGGTTTGAGCTTGCCCATTGCGAGGTCGTGCCGGCCGATCCCGCGGCGCCGCAGGCGACCGCTGGAATTGCCGAGCGTTGCGCCAACCTCCTGGACTCGACGCTGCGCTCCGAGACGCCGGTCATCGTCGCGCTCGGGACGGGGCGCGCCGTGCGCGCGGCGGTCGAGCGCGTTACCCCGATCGAGCGGCCGAATCACCAGATCGTCTCGCTGGTCGGCAACATTTCCGCGGACGGTTCGGCGAGCTTCTACGACACCGTCGGGCGCCTGGCCGACCGCACCGGGGCGCGCCACTATCCAATGCCGCTGCCGTTCCTGATGTCATCGGAGGACGAGCGCAACAAGATGGGTCGGATCGAGCCGATCGCGAAGGTGAAGGCGATCGCGACCAAGGCCGATCTGCGGCTCGTCGGCATCGGCCAGATGGACCAGAAGGCGCAGGTCCACGTCGACGGCTTCGTCACCCGCGACGAGCTGTTCGAGATGATGCGGCTGGGCGCCATCGGCGAGATCACCGGCTGGGCCTATGATGCCAAGGGCCGCCTGCTCAAGGGCGGCACCAACAAGCGCCTCACCAGTATCCCGCCCGAGGTGCCGGTCAAGACCACGACGATCGGGGCGGCGGTCGGCGCGGCAAAAGTGCCGGCGATCGCCGCGGCGCTGAATGGCCGCCTGATCAACGGCTTGATCACGGACGAGGCGACCGCCCGCGCGATTCTCGAGCGCTGAACCAGCGGCCTCGCGGCGCATCTGCACTAATCTCTCTTGCACTGCACCACCCTGAATTGAGGGGAGGGCGCACGCGCCTGCTTGACAAAGCTCCGGCCTTGAGTTGAACATACGCCCAACGCGTGGGCAGATGCTCAAAACGCGAGTATAGGGAGGTCACCGTGAAAAAAGTCCTAGGCGCCGTCTGCGGCGTGTCTGCACTGCTGTTTTCCGCCCCCTCGATGGCCGAAACGACCCTGACGATCGCCACCGTCAACAACAGTGACATGATCCGCATGCAGGGACTGACCAGCGAATTCACTGCGAAGAACCCTGATATCAACGTGAAATGGGTGACGCTCGAGGAGAACGTGCTGCGCCAGCGCGTTACCACCGACATCGCCACCAAGGGCGGGCAGTTCGACGTCCTCACCATCGGCACCTACGAGGTCCCGATCTGGGCCAAGAAGGGCTGGCTTGTGCCGCTCGCCAATCTCGGCGCCGAATACGACGTCGCCGACCTCTTGCCGAAAATCAAGGATGCGGTCTCCGTCGATGGCAAGCTCTACGCAGCGCCGTTCTACGGCGAGAGCTCGATGGTGATGTACCGCACCGATCTGTTTGAGAAGGCCGGCCTGAAGATGCCGGAAAGCCCGACCTGGGATTTCGTGATCGATGCGGCCAAGAAGCTCACCGACAAGAATGCTGGCGTTTACGGCATCTGCCTGCGCGGCAAGGCCGGCTGGGGCGAGAACATGGCGTTCCTCACCGCCATGTCCAACTCCTACGGCGCGCGCTGGTTCGACGAGAAGTGGGAGCCGCAGTTCAACTCGCCGGAATGGAAGACGACGCTCACGACCTATGTCAATCTCATGAAGGAGGCCGGCCCTCCCGGCGCGAGCTCGAACGGCTTCAACGAGAACCTGGCGCTGTTCAACGCCGGCAAGTGCGCGATGTGGATCGACGCGACGGTTGCGGCGTCCATGGTCTCCAATCCGAAGGAATCGAAGGTCGCCGACAAGGTCGCCTTTGCGCTGGCGCCGAACACCGGGCTCGGCAAGAACGCAAACTGGCTGTGGGCCTGGAGTCTCGCAATCCCTGCCGGCTCGAAGAAGACGGACGCTGCCGAGAAGTTCATCGCCTGGGCGACGAGCAAGGACTACACCAAGCTCGTGGCTTCCAAGGAGGGCTGGGCCAACGTGCCGCCAGGTACGCGGACCTCGCTCTACCAAAATCCTGATTACCTGAAGGTCGCGCCGTTCGCAAAGCTGACGCTGGCCTCGATCGACGCGGCGGATCCGAACAAGCCGACTGTGAAGCCAGTGCCTTATGTCGGCGTGCAATATGCTGCGATCCCAGAATTCCAGGGCCTCGGCACGCAGGTAGGACAGCAGTTCTCCGCCGCATTGTCGGGATCGACCACCGTCGATGCCGCGCTTTCGGCGGCGCAATCCACGACCGAGCGCGAGATGAAGCGCGCCGGCTATATCAAGTAGGTAGGACCAAGGCTCACCCTCCTGAGAGCCTAAACTGCGGCCATCCGCCAGACAGGATGGATGGCCGCCTTCTTCCCTCCAGAGGAGAAGCAAGGATGGCAACCAAGCAGACCCAGATTCTTGCGCGGTCGCTCCTGGCCCCGGCCGTCGGGCTGCTGTTCATCTGGATGATCGTCCCGCTCGCGCTGACGCTCTATTTCTCGACGCTGCATTACAGCCTGCTCGATCCCGGCTCCGAAGCGTTCGTCGGTCTGGAAAACTTCCGCTACTTTCTCACCGATCCGGCCTTTCTCGCCTCGCTTCAGAACACGCTGGTGTTGGTCGGTTCGGTGCTGCTGCTGACGATTCTGCTCGGCATTCCCCTGGCGCTTCTGCTCGATCAGCCCGTGATCGGCCGCAACATCGTGCGGCTGATGGTGATCGCACCATTCTTCGTGATGCCGACGGTGAGCGCGCTGGTCTGGAAGAATTTGCTGATGCATCCGGTTTCCGGCCTGTTTGCCTGGCTCGCCAAGGTGTTCGGGCTGACGCCGATCGACTGGTTCAACGACGTGCCGCTGTTCGCCATCATCCTGATCGTCGCCTGGCAATGGCTGCCGTTCGCGACTCTCATCCTCCTGACCGCGCTGCAATCGCTCGACGAGGAGCAGAAGGAAGCCGCGGAGATGGACGGGGCGAGCGGGGTTTCGACCTTCATCTACATCACGCTGCCGCATCTCGCGCGCCCCATCACTGTGGTGATCCTGATCGAGACCATCTTCCTGCTGACGGTGTTTGCCGAGATCTTCGTCACCACCGGCGGCGGACCCGGCCTTCAGACGACCAACATCGCTTTCCTGATCTATTCGCAGGCGCTGATCCAGTTCGACGTCGGCAGCGCGTCCGCGGGCGGCCTCGTCGCGGTGGTGATCGCCAACATCGTCGCCTTCTTCCTCGTCCGCATCGTCGGCCGCAATCTGGAGGCTTAGATCATGGCACGGATCGCAACGACGCAGCGGGTCGCGGTCTCGACGGCAGCCGCCTGGCTTTGCGGTTTCCTGATCTTCTTTCCAATCCTCTGGATGGTGCTGGCAAGCTTCAAGACCGAGTTGGAGGCCTTCGCCATTCCGCCTTCATTCCTGTTCTTCCACTGGACTCTTGAAAACTACGCGACGGTGCAGGAGCGCAGCGACTACCTCCACCACGCACTGAACTCGATCATCATCGCCGGCGGCTCGACGCTGATCGCGCTGTTGATCGCCATTCCGGCCGCGTGGTCGATGGCGTTCTCGCCCACAAAGCGCACCAAGGACATCCTGCTCTGGATGCTGTCGACCAAGATGATGCCGCCGGTTGGCGTGCTCGTGCCGATTTACCTGATCTACAAGAACGTCGGCCTGCTCGATTCACGCATCGGCCTCATCTTCATCCTGTGCCTCGGCAATTTGCCAATCGTGATCTGGATGCTCTTCACCTATTTCAAGGAGATTCCGCGCGACATCCTGGAAGCGGCGCGCATGGACGGCGCCACCGTCGGCCGCGAGCTCGTCTATGTGTTGACGCCAATGGCCATCCCCGGCCTGGCGTCGACCTTGCTGCTCAACCTCATCCTCGCCTGGAACGAGGCGTTCTGGACGCTCAACCTGTCGACATCGGAGGCGGCGCCGCTGACGGTGTTCATCGCGTCCTATTCGAGTCCCGAAGGATTGTTTTGGGCAAAATTGTCGGCGGCCTCCACGCTGGCAATCGCGCCTATTCTTGTCCTCGGTTGGTTCAGCCAGAAGCAGCTCGTGCGCGGGCTCACCTTTGGCGCGGTCAAGTAGCGAAAGGGCTGTCGCAACATGGGTCAAATCACACTTCAAGGCGTGCAGAAAGCCTTCGGGCCCGTGCACATTATCAAGGGCGCCGACCTCGACATCGCGGACGGCTCCTTCGTGGTGTTCGTCGGTCCCTCCGGCTGCGGCAAGACCACGCTCTTGCGGTTGATCGCCGGGCTCGAAGACGTGACGGATGGACGGATCCTCATCGACGGCAAGAACGTCGTCGCCGTTCCGCCCGCCAAGCGCGGCCTGTCGATGGTGTTTCAGTCCTACGCCCTCTATCCGCATATGAGTGTGCGTGGCAACATCGGCTTTGGGCTCAAGATGGCAGGACTCGCCAAGGACGAGATCGACCGCAAGGTCGAAGCTGCAGCCGCGACCCTCAACCTCACGCCCTATCTCGAGCGCAAGCCGCGCGAGCTGTCTGGCGGCCAGCGCCAGCGCGTCGCGATCGGGCGCGCGATCGTGCGCGAACCCAAAGCGTTCCTGTTCGACGAGCCGCTGTCGAACCTCGACGCCGCGCTGCGCGTGCAGATGCGGATCGAGGTGACGCGGCTCCAGAAGCAGCTCGGCACCACCGCGATCTACGTCACCCATGACCAGGTCGAGGCCATGACGATGGCCGACAAGATCGTCGTGCTCAATGCCGGTAAGATCGAGCAATATGGCTCACCGCTCGAGCTCTATGAGAAGCCGGCCAACCTGTTCGTCGCGGGCTTCATCGGCTCGCCCAAGATGAATTTCGTCACCGGCGAGCCCGCCCTTCAGCACGGCGCGATCACGATCGGCGTGCGGCCTGAGCATTTGAAGATCGAGCGCGATGGTGGAGGCGGCTGGCCGGGTACGATTGCGGTCGCCGAGCATCTCGGCAGCGATACTTTTCTTTATGTCGACGCCGGCCAGCTCGGCATGCTCACCGCACGCTATATCGGCGAGTTGAGCCTGCATGCCGGCGACCGTGTGTCGCTGGTGCCCGAACCTGCGCGCATTCACCGCTTCAACGAGGGCGGCAACGCGATCCGGGGCTGACAAGCTGGGCGAACAAGAAACGGGAAAAAGCAACATGTACCTGGAAAAGTTCAAGCTGAACGGGAAGACCGCGATCATTACCGGCGGCGGGCAGGGCATCGGGCTCGCCTGCGCCGAGGCGCTGGCCGAAGCCGGGGCCAAGGTGATCATCGCCGACCGCGATGGCAAGGTCGCCCAGGCCGCCCAGGCCGGCCTCAAGGCCAAGGGGTACGACACCGAGACCGTCGTCATGGACGTGACCGACACCAGGCGCGTCGCCGAGGTCGCGAACGAACTCGTCGCCCGTCACGGCAACGTCGATATCCTCGTCAACAATGCCGGCATTGCCCGCAGCGAGACCCCGGCGGAGACCGTGACCGACGAGCACTGGCTCAACGTCATCGACGTCAATCTCAACGGGACCTTCTGGTGCTGCCGGGAATTCGGCAAGCACATGCTGAAGGCGAAGGCGGGAACCATCGTCAACGTCGGCTCGATGTCGGGCTTTATCGTCAACAAGCCGCAGGAGCAGTCCTTTTACAACGCCTCCAAGGCCGCGGTGCATCATCTGACCAAGTCGCTTGCCGCCGAATGGGGTGCGCGAGGCATCCGCGTCAACGCGGTCGCGCCGACCTATATCGAGACGCCGCTGAACGCCTTCGTGAAGAGCAATCCCAAAATGTATGACGCCTGGATTGGTGGAACTCCGATGGCACGGATGGGGCAGGTGGAGGAGATCGCCTCGGTTGTGCTGTTCCTGAGCTCCGAGGCCGCGAGCCTGATGACGGGCAGCATCGTGCTAGTGGATGGCGGTTACACTTGCTGGTAGGCTCCTCGTCAAAATTGACGGGAGCGACAATGCCGCAAGCGTATATCGGTGTCGATGTCGGGACGACCAGCACGCGGGCAGGGGTTTTCGACGAGGCTGGCAACCTTCTGGCGACGGCGCGGCATCCGATCCGGATCTGGCATGAGGCCGGCGATATCGTCGAGCAGTCGTCGTCGGACATCTGGGATGCTTGCGCGAGATCCGTCCGCGCAGCCATGGCTGAGGCGGGGATTGCGCCTGATACCGTGCGAGGCATCGGCTTCGATGCCACCTGCTCGCTGGTCGTGCTCGGCAAGGACGGCGAGCCGGTCACAGTCAGCACCTCCGGCGACAGCCAGCGCAACGTCATCGTCTGGATGGATCACCGCGCCACGACCGAAGCGCGTCTGATCAATGAGACGCAGGACGATGTGCTGCGCTATGTCGGCGGATCGATCTCTCCCGAGATGGAAATGCCGAAGCTGCTGTGGCTGAAGCGCCATCTGCGCCAGAGTTTTGATATCGCCGGCCATTTCTTCGATCTCGCGGACTATCTGACCTGGCGCGCGACCGGCTCGCTCCAGCGCTCGACCTGCACGGTGACCTGCAAATGGAACTATCTGGCGCATGATGGTGGCGGCTGGAGTGCGCCGTTCTTCCAGCGTATCGGGCTGTCGGACTTCGTATCAGAAAAATATGCCCGGATCGGCACCGAGATCGTCGCGCCGGGCACGCGGCTCGGCGCCGGCCTGGCGCGGGCGGCGGCGGCCGACCTGGGGTTGAGTGCGGGTACGCCGGTCGGCGCATCGCTGATTGATGCCCATGCCGGCGGCATCGGCGCAATCGGCGGACGTGACGGCTCGGGCGGCACCGCAGATGTCTGCGACCGCCTCGCCTACATCATGGGGACATCCGCCTGCATCATGGCGACGACCACCGAGCCGTGCTTCGTTCCCGGCGTGTGGGGGCCCTATTACTCCGGCATGGTGCCGAATTTCTGGTTGAACGAGGGTGGACAGTCGGCAGCGGGAGCCGCGATCGACCATCTTTTGAAGTCGCACGCGGGATATACCGAGGCGAGCGCGGCTGCGCGCAAGGACGGGGTTGATATCATCGACTTCCTGGAGAAGCGCGTTATTGCGCGCGCGGGTGATGTGAGCCGTGCCGCGTTGCTGGCGCGCGACATTCACGTTCTCCCGGAGTTCATCGGTAACCGCTCGCCATACGCCGATCCAGATACGCGCGCGGTGATCGCGGGCCTCGATCTCGATACCGACATCGGCGCGATGGAGCGCTTGTTCGTCGCGGGGCTCTGCGGCCTTGCCTACGGCCTTGCCGAGGTGATCGAGGCCTTTGCCGCGCACGGCGTTCACTCCAGCATCATGATCATGGGAGGCGGGGCGAGCCGCAGCCCGCTGGTGCGGCAGATCATGGCGGACACCACGGGACTGACCGTCGCGCTGCCGCAGACCAGGGAGCCGGTGCTGCTCGGTGCCGCGATGCTCGGCGCGGTCGCCGGCGGCGCCTTCGCTTCGATCGGCGAGACCATGGCCAAAATGTCGGCGCTTGGCCGCCTCAGCGAGCCGACGGCTCCCGGCATGGCCGAATTTCACAGCCGCAAGCGGAAGGCCTATAAGATGTTGCGCGAGGTCGACCGTGGCAGCCGCGAAGCGATGGCCGGCTTCGGGCTGACGCTGCCGGGATAAGGGCAAGATAAGGTTAGGGGTGATGCTGCTCAGTTGTGGCGATGCGCTGATCGATTTCGTGCCGACGCGCGCAGCCGACGGCCGCGAGGCCGTGATGCCCGCGGTCGGTGGCTCCTGTCTCAACGTCGCCATCGGCATGGCGCGGCTGGGCGCGCCGACCGGATTCGTCGGAGGCCTCTCGAACGACATGTTCGGGCAGATGATCGCGGCCCATGCCGAAGCCTCCGACGTCGAGCTTCGCTGCGCCACGCGCAGCGATCATCAGACCACGCTCGCTTTCGTGCGCATCATTGCCGGCGAGTCGCATTACGCCTTTTACGACGCCGAGACCGCGACACGGAACTGGACCTATCGGCGCGGTTCCATTCCATTGGAGACCATCGAAGCGGTGCATGTCGGCTCCACCACGCTGGTCAACGACACCGGCGCGGCCGAGACGGAGGCGCTGATCGCGGACGCCAGGGCATCCTCGACCATCTCGTTCGATCCGAACTGCCGGCCCAACCTCGTCAAGGACAAGCCGTCCTATGTTGCGCGCATGGGTGAGTTCGCGGCGAACGCCGATATCGTCCGCATGTCCGACGTCGATTTCACCTATCTCTATGGTGACGAGCCATACCAGCAGAAGGCCGAAGCGTTGCTTGGGCAAGGCGCCAAACTCGTCGTCATCACCCGCGGCATCGACGGCGCCGTCGCCTGGCACAAGGCGGCGGGGAAGATCGAGGTCGCCGCGCCCAAGGTGACGGTTGCCGACACGATCGGCGCCGGCGACAGCTTTCAGGCGGCGCTGCTGTTCGCCCTGCACAAGCAGGGACGTCTTCGACGTCAACCCCTGGAAGACATCGGCGCCGATGAGCTGCGCCGCGCGCTGTCCTTCGCGGCCAATTGTGCCGGCTTCACCTGCACCCGGCCCGGCGCCGATCCGCCGCGCCTCAGCGAGATCGACTGGCGCTGGTAGCGCATCCGGGCGCTCGCCTCCAAGAATGTCCCCCGGGACTGCGGCCATGCGCCGTCGGAAATGGACAGGCCCGCTTGAGGCTGCCAAGTTCGCGACAACGTCACGCGAGCCTGTCCCGACATGAGCGAAGATCTCTGTTTTCTATCGGCCGTTGAACTGCGCAGACGCGTCAGCCGCAAGGAGATATCTCCTCTCGAGGTCACACGTGCGGTGCTCGCCCGCGCCGAAGCGTTGCAGCCGAGGCTGAACTGTTTCATCACGCTGTGTGGCGACGAAGCGATGGAAGAGGCGCGCGAGGCGGAACGCAAGGTGATGGCGGGCGAGCCGCTCGGCCTTCTTCACGGCATTCCCACTACCATCAAGGACATCGTCAACACCAAGGGCGTGAAAACCACTTTCGGCGCCGTTCCCTACAAGGACAATGTGCCGGAGGAGGACGCCGTGGCGGTGGAACGGCTGCGCGCCCATGGTGCGATCCTGGTTGGCAAGACCACGACGCCGGAATTCGGCTCGAAATGCCTGACCGACTCGCCGCTGTTCGGCCGCACCCGTAACGCGTGGGACGTGCATCGCTCCTCCGGCGGTTCCAGCGGCGGTGCCGCAGTGGCAGTTGCGAGCGGCATCGCGCCGCTGGCGGTCGCAACCGATGGCGGCGGCTCGACCCGCATTCCCGCAGCTTGCAACGGCGTCGTCGGCCTTAAGCAGAGCAACGGCGTGATCCCGCACAGCCAGGTGCAGGACGTCTTCGGCAACCAGACCTATGTCACGCCGACCACGCGGACCGTCGCGGACACCGCGCTGATGATGCAGGCCATGGCCGGGGAGGATGCCTGCGATCCCTGGTCGATCGGTCTTCCCGCGCCTGATTTCGTCGGCGCGGCCGTGCCGCGCGGCGATCTGCGCGGAAAGAAGATCATGTACTGCCTGTCGCCGCCCGGACGACCCGTCTCGGCCGATGTCGCCAGTGCCTTCAAGGCAAGCCTCGACCGGCTGGCGGGTCTCGGCGCGGAGCTCGAAGAATTCTCTGGCGAGGGGTTTGACATCGAGCCGATCTGGCGCGCGATCAACCACACCGTCTGGCGGACGCGTTTTTCCAAGCTCGCGGCCAACCACAAGGATGAGTTGAGCGAAACGTTCCTCAAGCAGCTCGCGCTCGCCACGAAGGTAAGCGGCGTCGACTACCAGGAGGCGATGTTCGCGCGCACGGCGTTATTCCGCCGCGTGCAATCGCTGCTCGCGCGCGGTCATTTGCTGGCGATGCCGACCCTGACCCGGACGGCGCTGCCGATCGACCAGGACCTGTTCGGCACCATCGAGATCGACGGCAAGAGCTTTGACAGCGTCCGGCCGCACTGGTTCCCCTGGACCATGCTGTTCAACATGACCGGTCATCCCGCGATCAGCCTGCCTTGCGGGTTCGGCCGCGATGGGTTGCCGATCGGCCTTCAACTCGCCGGCCGCTTCCGCGACGATGCCGAGCTGTTGCGTGTCAGCGCGCTGTTCGAGGCCTCGCACGATCTCTTGTCCCGCCGGCCCGGCTGAAAGTGGGACACAGGCACCGAGGTACTTGCACCAAGGTACTTGCACCAAGGCACTTGCGTCCGGCGCCCGGACATGTTGATCGTGCCAGGGAAGCCCTGAATTCCAGAGCCTGAACCCGAGAGCGCATGAGCGTATTTGTCCTAAGGCGGCTTGTGACCTTGCTGGCGACGCTGATCGGCGCGTCCTTGATCATTTTCTTGGTGCTGGATGCGCTTCCGGGCAACGCCGCGCAGATGCTGATGGGCGCCGATGCTTCGCCGGATGCAGTGCGGGCCCTGACCATCAAGCTCGGCCTCGATCAGCCGCTCATGGTGCGCTACCTGCAATGGATCAAGGGCATGGCGGTGGGTGACCTCGGCAACAGCTACGTCTACGGCACGCCGGTCGCCGGCCTGATCGCCGAGCGCCTGGTGCTGACCATTCCGCTGGCGATCATGTCCATGCTGATCACGGTGACACTCGCGCTCGCCGCCGGCATCTACACTGCCGCCAATCACAACAGGCTCGGCGATGTCGGTGTGATGTCGCTGACCCAGGTCGGCATCGCGCTGCCGAACTTCTGGTTCGCCATTCTGCTGATCTTGCTGTTCTCGGTGAAGCTGCAGTGGCTCTCGGCCGGCGGCTTTGCCGGTTGGGACGACGGCATCTGGCCCGGCGTCAAATCGCTGCTGCTGCCGGCGATCTCGCTCGCCGTAGTGCAGGCAGCGATCCTTGCCCGCGTCACGCGCTCGGCTGTGCTGGAAGTCTTGCGCGAGGATTTCGTCCGCACCGCCCGCGCCAAGGGGCTCGGCAAGCGCGAAGTACTGTGGAGCCACGTGCTGCGCAACGCGATGATCCCCGTGATGACCGTGATGGGTCTGCAATTCGCCAATCTGCTCGCTGGAACCATCGTCATCGAGAACGTCTTTTATCTGCCCGGCCTCGGCCGACTGATCTTCCAGTCGATCGCCAATCGCGACCTGATCGTGGTGCGCAACTGCGTGATGCTGCTCGCGGCCATGGTCGTCATCGTCAATTTCGTGGTCGATGTGCTCTATGCCTTCATCGATCCCCGCATCAAGGTCCACGACCTGTGAGTGATCCGCTGACCGCCGCCGTCGGCCTGCCGACGACTTCAATGCCGTCGCGGCCTGCGACCGGCTTCTGGCGCCGCGCGTTCCGCCATCGCAGTTTCGTCCTGGGCGGCGCTTTGGTTCTCTTGGTGATCGGCTCGGCGCTGCTTTCGCTGGTGTGGACACCCTGGTCGGCCTACGAGATCGACATCGCCTCGAAGCTCAAGCCGCCGTCGTTCTCGCACTGGCTCGGCACCGACTCCTTCGGGCGCGACATCGTCTCGCTGCTGCTGATCGGTGCGCGCTCGACCATCCTGGTTGGCATCATCGCGGTCGGCATCGGGCTGACCTTCGGTGTCTGCCTCGGCCTGATCGCCGCCGCGCGCAAGGGCTGGACGGAAGAGCTCATCATGCGCATGAGCGATTTCACCTTCGCCTTTCCGGCCGTGCTGTCGGCGATCATGCTCGCCGCGGTGGTCGGTCCCGGCATGCTGACCTCGATCACTGCGATCGGCATCTTCCAGATCCCGATCTTCGTTCGCGTCACCCGCGGTTCGGCCAACGCGATCTGGGCGCGCGAGTTCGTGCTGGCGGCGCGCGCGGCGGGGAAGGGGGCTTTCCGCATCACGATCGAGCACGTGCTGCCGAACATCCTGTCGATCCTGATCGTGCAGGCGACGATCCAGTTCGCGCTCGCGATTCTCGCCGAAGCCGCGCTGTCCTATCTCGGGCTCGGCACCCAGCCGCCGCAGCCTTCCTGGGGACGAATGCTGAACGACGCGCAGACGCTGCTGTTCCAGTCGCCGATGCTTGCGGTCTATCCGGGCGCGGCGATCGCGGTCGCCGTCCTTGGCCTCAATCTTCTCGGCGATGGATTGCGCGATCTGCTCGATCCTCGTCTGGCGCGGGAGCGGTGACGATGGGCAACCCCGCAAACGCGCCGTTGATCGACGTCGACAATCTCGGCGTCCGTCTCAACACCAGCCGAGGCCCGGCCCAGGCCGTTCGCGGCGTGAGTTTCTCGCTGAAGCGCGGCGAGACGCTCGGTCTGGTCGGCGAATCCGGCTGCGGCAAGTCGGTCACCGCGCTCGCACTGATGGGCCTGTTGCCTGAGAGTGCTGTCCTTGGCGGCAGCGTCCGCCTCGACGGTCGCGAGCTCGTAAGACTTTCCGATGCGGATTACTGCAAGCTGCGGGGCAACCGCATCAGCATGATCTTCCAGGAGCCGATGACCGCGCTCAACCCGATGCACACGGTCGGGCATCAGGTCGCCGAGCCGCTGCGGCGGCACAAGAATTATTCGGCGGCGCAGGCGCGCGCCGAGGCGATCGCCTTGCTCGACCGGGTCGGGCTCCCGGACGCGGCAAAGCGCGTCGATGCCTATCCGCACCAGTTCTCCGGCGGCCAACGCCAGCGCGTCACCATCGCGATGGCGCTCGCCTGCGAGCCCGACCTGCTGATCGCGGACGAGCCGACCACCGCACTCGATGTCACCATCCAGGGCCAGATCCTCGACCTCATTGCCGATCTCGTCGAGGAGCGGGGCATGTCGATGATCTTGATCTCGCACGATCTCGGTGTCATCGCCGAGAACGTCGAGCGCATGATGGTGATGTATGGCGGCACGGTGGTCGAGAGCGGGCCGACCGACGACGTATTCAGGCGCATGGGCCATCCCTATACGCAAGGCCTGTTCCGGGCCCGGCCGCGGCTCGGCGCGCGGAAGGGGACGCGGCTCAAGACCATCACCGGCACGGTGCCCGAACTTGCCGATCTGCCGTCCGGCTGTACGTTTGCCGATCGTTGTCCGCTGGTGATCGATGGTTGTCGTGCCGCGCTCCCGCCGATGGTGGAGGTCGGACATGACCATGGTGTCCGCTGCATCAGGACTGACGTGTCAATGGCTGATCGCGTCGGAGCGGTGCCGGCATGACCGCCACCTCGCAACCGCTTCTCCGCGTCAACGACCTCGTGCAACGCTACACGCTGCCACGCGAAAGCCTGTTCCGGCCGCCGGGCGAGGTGCTGGCGCTCAACGGCGTGAGTGTACGGATCGAGGCGGGGAAGAGTCTCGGCGTGGTCGGCGAATCCGGCTCGGGCAAGTCGACCTTTGCCCGCGTGGTGATGGCGCTGGAGCGGCCGACGTCGGGGCGGGTAGAGTTGCTCGGCCGCGACCTCAATCAATTGCCCGCGGATGAGCTCCGTCGCGCGCGTCGCGATTTTCAGATGGTGTTTCAGGATCCGTACGGATCGCTCGATCCGCGCCAGACCATCGCGCGGATCGTCGCCGAGCCGCTCACCGCACTCGAGCGCACCGATCGTACGACACTGCGCGTGCGGGTCTCTGCGGTGCTGCGACAGGTTGGCCTGCGCGATGCGGACATGGACAAATATCCGCACGAATTCTCCGGTGGCCAGCGCCAGCGAATCGCGATTGCGCGCGCGCTGATCACCCAGCCAAAACTGATCGTCGCCGACGAGCCGGTCTCCGCGCTCGACGTCTCAGTGCAGGCGCAGGTTCTGAACTTGATGCAGGACCTCCAGGAGCAGTTCGGCCTGAGCTACATCCTGATCAGCCATGACCTTGCGGTCGTCGACTATCTTTGCGACGAGGTCGCGGTGATGTATCTCGGCCGGATCGTCGAGCAGGGCCGGCCGGAGGACCTGTTCGAACATTGTGCCCATCCGTATACGCGCGCGCTGCTGGAGGCGGTGCCGCGCGCGCGCGCCGGGCGTGTGCGCAGCCGCCGCGGCGCGCAGGCGATTGCCTCACAATCGTCAGCTGCGACCGGATGCCCCTATGTTTCCCGCTGCCCGCTCGCCGACCAGCATTGCCGCGAGGCCGCCCCTGCGCTACGCAAGGTCGGCGAAGCGCACCTTGCCGCCTGCCACAAGGCCGAACAGGTGATGGCGTTGCCAGCCGCGACCAGCGAGGCGGGTTAGCGCCAAGCGGCGGATTTGCATAGATTGATCGGGTCACTGGCCGGGGAGAAAAGAAATGTTCAAGAAATTCATCATCGTCGCGGTAGCGGCCGCGTTTGCCGCGGCACCGCTGCCAGCTCTGGCGCAGAGCAAGAAGGACGGTGTCATCATGGGCATGACGCTGGAGCCGCCGGGGCTCGATCCGACCAATGCGGCCGCCGCGGCGATTGCCGAAGTCACGCTCTACAACGTCTATGAGACTCTGACCAAGATCAACGAGGACGGCTCGGTGTCGCCGCTGCTCGCCGAGAGCTGGACGGCGTCGCCCGACCTGAAGACCTATACCTTCAAGCTGCGCAAGGGCGTCAAATTCCACAATGGCGAGCCGTTCGAATCCGCTGCGGTGAAGTTCTCGTTCGAGCGCAACGCAGCCGCGAACAGCACCAACAAGGACAAGAGTCTATTCCAGAGCTTCGAGAAGATCGACGCGCCGGACGCCGACACGGTCGTGGTCGCGCTGAAATATTCCGAACCGAACCTGCCGTTCCTGCTCGGGCAGGCGAGTGCCTCGATCGTCGAGCCGAAGAGCGCGCCGACCAACGTGACCCAGCCGGTCGGCACCGGGCCGTACCAGCTCGGCGCCTGGGTCAAGGGCTCCTCGATCACGCTCAACAAATGGGCCGACTATCGCAATGCCTCCGCGATCAAGCTCGCCAAGGTGACGATCCGCTTCATCGGCGATCCCGCAGCGCAGATTGCCGCCCTGCTGTCCGGTGACGTCGACGCGTTTCCGCGTGTCACGACTCGCGGCGTCGCTCAGTTCAAGGGCGATCCGCGTTTTACCGTGCTGGTCGGCGGCTCCAAGGCCAAGACCATCGTCGCCATCAACGAGAAGAAGAAGCCGCTCGACGACGTGCGGGTGCGCCGCGCCATCCTCGCCGCAATCGATCGCAAGGCGCTGATCGAGGGCGCCGTGGAAGGTTTTGGCACGCCGATCGGCAGCTTCTATACGCCAGGCTCGCTCGGCTATGTCGACACCACCGGTGTGAATCCCTACGATCCCGAGAAGGCGAAGAAGCTGCTGGCGGAAGCTGGCGTCACCACGCCGCTAGAAATCAGCCTGAAGCTGCCGCCGCCGCCCTATGCACGGCAGGGCGGCGAGATCCTGGCGGCCCAGCTCGCCAAGGTCGGCATCACCGCGAAGATCGAGAACGTCGAATGGGCGCAGTGGCTGTCGCAGGTCTTCGCGCCGAACGGGCCACACAACTATGACCTCACGATCGTCTCCCATGTCGAGCCGTTCGATCTCGTCAAGCTGACTGAACCCGACTACTATCTCGGCTATAACAACGAGGCGTTCAACGCCCTCTACAAGCAGATCGTGACGACGCCGGACGAAGCCGGCCGCGCAAAACTGCTTGGCGACGCCCAGCGCATGCTGGCAACCGATGCGGTTGCCGGCTTCCTGTTCCAGCCGCAATGGGTCACCGTTACCAACAAGAAGCTGAAGGGTGTCTGGAAGGAAGTCCCGCAGTTCGAGAACGATTTCTCGGCCTGGTCGTGGGAGTAGGGGCGCGCTTCGCGCATCGCCTTCCTGAGTTATGACGGCCGGGCTTGACCCGGCCGTCGTCGCCCGTCATCAGCCCTTGAACGTCGGCTGTCGCGGGTGGACGACATCGCTGAAGTCCGCAAATCCCTTCCACTTCGGTTCCGGTGCGGCGCACCCGGCCTGCGGCGTGTAGATCGAGGGCTCGGCGAGCTGCATTGTCGGAATGTAGCGCGGACAGTTCGGGAATATCGCGCGCGCGGTGACACGCACGATGAGCTGCGCGCCGACGGTCTCGGCCAGAAGCGGATCGGCGTCGCTCACCTTCGCCGTGCCGTTGACGCGCAGGCGCCGCGGCTTGCCGTGCATGGCGATGAAGAGGAGGCCGACATCGGCATTGACGACGATGTTGCCGAGACTCTTGAACATGCCGTTGCCGTCGTAGTCCGGAAAGGCGATCTCCGATGGCCCGATCACGCGCACGAAGCCGGGCGGCCCGCCCTTGAACGAGCAGTCCGGCTGTCCCTTCGCATCGGCCGTTGCCAGGAAAAAATAGGGCAGGCTCCCGATGAACAGCCTGTCGTCGTCGGAAAATTCTGTCCGCGTCAGCTTCTCCTCCAGCCGGTCGGAAATCCGCCGGCTGTCGAACTGGTCCTGCAACTGCCGATTTCCATCGTGAAACATCACGCTCGCGGACATTGAGGTCCTCCCGCTGAAATACTGGTCCGGCCGGACAGGCGCAGGAGGAGCATACGCCTTTCGCGTGAATTCGGATATGGTCGATCTCGTCCCTTGAGATCCGTTCCGTCCGCCAGTGGAGGCCAGGATGCTTCAGCTCTACGGAAATCTGCGATCGCGCGCGACTCGCTGCCTTTGGATGCTCGAGGAGATCGGACAGCCCTACAAGCTGATCGAAAGGAGCACCAGCCCCGCTGATCTGCAAACGTCGGACTATCTCCGTCTCAATCCGAACGCGTTGATACCGACGCTCGTCGACGGCGATCTCGTGCTGTGGGAATCCATGGCGATCAATCTCTATCTCGCACAGAAGTATGGTGGGCCGATGCATTGCGGGCCGGAGGTCACCGGCCTTGCCTCGCAGTGGAGCATCTGGGCGATGCTGGAGCTGGATGGCCTGCTGCTCGATCTGTTGATGCATCGCGCATTGCTGCCGGACTTCTGCCGCGACCCCTCGCATGCCGCGCGCTCCGAACTTCTACTGAAAAAGCCGCTCGGCATCCTCGACCAGGCGCTCGCCGCACGCGGTCATCTCGCTGGCGACGGCTTCACGGTTGCCGACCTCAACGTCGCCTCCATCCTTGCCTGGGGCAGGATTTCCCGGCTCGATCTCTCGGTCTGTCCGCATCTGGCGCGGTGGCTCGACGGCTGCCTCGCACGTCCGGCCTACGCGCGCGTGCGCGCGCTGTCGGGGCGCAACTGAGCTGCGCATTGGTGTGCCTTCTCCGTATATTTGCGGGGGACTTGCGTGGCTCTGGTTGCTACCTGTTTTTCCCGCACTCTATGCTTGCGGAATTGCCGAAAGCCGATAGCGCCATGGCATGATCATGGAAATCTTATTTAACGATTTGACTCTAATTGTCACGATGTCGTTCTGGCGTTTCATTGCGTCGAAGCTTTTTGGTGTCGCGAATGACACGTTTTTTTGGGGACATTGTATGCCGGTGCGCGGCTCCTATCGCTCGATCGCCTTCCTTGCGACGATCGCCTCGGCTGGTCTTGGCGTTCTCGGCTTCAGCACGATCGGTTTTGGCGCGGCCGTCGTCGGTGAAAGCCGGAAGGTCGAGATCACGCAGAAGGCGTCGGGCGGACTTGATGCCCTGAAGGCGCAATACCGCCGGCCGACGACGATTCCGTTTCCCAAGGATGATCCGTACACGCCCGAGAAGGCTGCGCTCGGCAAGAAACTCTATTTCGATACGCGCCTGTCGGTGAGCTCGGCGCAGTCTTGCGCGAGTTGCCACAGTCCCGGCTTCGGCTGGGGCGACGGGCTCGCTGTCGGTATCGGTCACGGCATGGCGAAGCTCGGACGCCATTCGCCGACCATCGTCAACGCCGCCTGGAGCGCGATCTTCATGTGGGACGGGCGTCTTCCGACGCTCGAGGAGCAGGCGCTCGGCCCGATCCAGTCGCCCGGCGAAATGAACATGAAGCTCGACGATCTGTTGGCGCGCCTTTCGAGCATTCCCGAATACAAGCCGTTGTTCGACGCGGCCTTTCCCGGCGAAGGCATGAAGGCGAAGACTCTCGCGCAGGCGATTGCCACCTATGAGCGCACCATCGTCTCGGAGCGCGCGCCGTTCGACGTCTGGATCGACGGCAACGAGAAGGCGATCTCGGAAGACGCCAAGCGCGGTTTCGCCGTGTTCAACGGCAAGGCGCAGTGCGCCGCCTGCCACGAGGGCTGGAATTTCACCAACGAAGGTTTTCAGGACATCGGTCTGCCGAGCAAGGATGTCGGTCGCGGCGAATATCTGCCCGGCGTCGTCAAGATGCAGCACGCCTTCAAGACTCCGGGCCTGCGCGAGATCGGCCGCCGCAGCCCCTATATGCATGACGGCTCGCTCGCGACCCTCGAGCAGGTGATCGACCACTACGACCATGCCGGCGTCGATCGTCCCAGCCGCTCGGACCTGATGCGGCCGCTCGGGCTGACGGTCCAGGAAAAGGCCGATCTCGTCGCCTTCCTCAAGACATTGACCAGCGAACTCGGTCCAACGGCCGTGCCGGTCCTTCCACGCTAGCAACGATCTTCAAAAAGGATATCCCCATGCGTACACTCGCTCTGTTCACCGGCGTCATCATCTGTGGTCTTTCGGTCGGCGCCTACGCTGCGACCGAGGTGATTCACCAGCAGGGCCGCGTCTTCTCGTCCGAAAGCATCTCGGTCAAGAAGGGCGAGGCGGTCACGTTTCTCAATGACGATACGGTGCCCCACAACATCATGTCGGCCACCAAGGGCAACGAGTTCAATCTCGGTTCACAGGCGCCGGGCACCTCGACCGATGTCTCCTTCAAGGAATCTGGCGACGTGCAGGTGATCTGCGCGATCCATCCGCGTATGAAGATGATGGTCAAGGTGACGGACTAACGGGCCCGCCGGGTACCGGAGATTGATGATGTCGATACGTTACAAGATTTTCGGTGCCTTCAGCGTCGTCGTCCTGCTCGCCTGCGCGATCGCTTTCTACGGTATTCGCGCGATAGGCAATTCCGGCGACATGGTCGTCAAGCTCTATGACGGACCCCTGATGGGGATCAACCATGCGCGCTCCGCCCATGCGGCCCTGCACGAGGCGCGCCTCGTGCTCCAGCGCAGCCTGGTTGCCGGCGCCTCGGGTGACATGGTCACGAAATTCGAAAGACTGGTGCGCAGCAGCTTCGAAGACCTCAATGTTGTGCGTGAACGCACGCCGTCGCCGTCCGTTGCAGCGGCGCGCGAGAAGGCCGAGAACCAGCTCAGGGACTGGTCGGGCGCTGCACTCAAAATCCTCAAGCCGTCGCCCGGCGGGGTGACGGAGATTCCGACGAGCTTCCTGCTCGCCGAGCAGGGCGATCGCCTGATGGCCTCGATCGACGATCTCGTCGAGCTGGTTGCAGCCTATGGCTACGAGTATCGCACTGCCGCAGAAGGGGCGGTGGAGCAGGCGCGCACCACGATGTTATCGGTTGCGGTCGGTACGGTGATGATCGGGCTGATCATCGCGCTCGCCTTCTCCTACTCGATGAGCCGGCCGATCTCGGCGGCGGTCCGGGTTGCCGAACGTGTCGCGGCCGGCAATTTCACCGATGAGATCTCCGTACGTCGCAGCGACGAGCTGGGCCGGCTCCTGAAATCGCTCGCCGTCATGCAGGCGAGCCTCAAGGCCCGCGCCGATGACGATCTGGCGCTGATTGCCGCCAAGGACCAGAGCAGCGCCGCGCAGAGCAACCGCCGGCAGCGCCTGGAAGCCGAGATCGATGCCTTCCGATCCGCCTTCAGCACGGTGCTAAGCAACACCGATCGCATGACCGGTGAACTGACCGACACGGCGCAAAACCTCGCCTCCACCGCGCGCACTGCGGGCACGCAATCGAGCGAGGCGGCATCAACCGCCAAGGAAACCTCGACCAACGTCCAGACGGTCGCGAGCGCCGCGAGTCAGCTCGGCGAATCCGTCCAAGCGATCACGTCCCAGCTTGCCGATGCGACCACGATCGTGCAGCGCGCCTCCGGCATGGCGGAAGCCGCGAACCAGACGATCGGCCGGCTGGCCGTCGCCGCGCAGCAGATCGACGAGGTGGTCGGCTTTATCCGTACGATTGCCGGGCAGACCAATCTGCTCGCGCTCAACGCCACGATCGAAGCTGCGCGCGCCGGCGAAGCGGGCAGGGGCTTTGCGGTCGTCGCCTCCGAAGTGAAGGCGCTTGCGACCCAGACCGCGAAAGCGACCGAGGACATTTCTTCGCAAATCACCGAGGTGCAGTCGGCAACGCGCCATGCCGTCGACAATGTCGGCGCCATCGCGCTGATCATCGGCGAGATCGACAGCTTTACCGGACGCATCGCGGCGGCCGTTAGCCAGCAGAATGCCGCTGCCGGCGAGATCTCCAGAAACATCGGCCAGGCGGCCAACGGCACCGCCGTTGTCGCACGCAGCATCGCCGGAACGGCAGAGGCGACCGACAACGCCAACCGGTCGGCTGACATGGTGCTTGCCACCGCGCACGATCTCTCCAACCAGGCGATGCAATTGCGCTCGTCGGTCGACCGCTTCCTGGCGAACGTGGCTGCGTGAGCGAAAGCTTCGGCGCCTCCCTTTTTGCGCCTCAATTTGAGCGTGTGTTTGCGCCCTCACGATGAGAACAGTGGGGAAGCATGCAGTTCAAACGAATATTGGCAGGCGCTGCAGTCGGCGGTCTGATTTTGGGGTGCGCTTCGGTCTCTCCGACCTACGCGGCGGGGTGCACGGTGGACAAGCTTCAGGGCGCCTATGTCTTCGACGGACGGGGCACCAACGTGCACTACGGGGTTTTCAATTTCGATGGCGGCGGCAGGTTCTCGGGCAAGCAGACCTCGATCCGCCAGACGAACAGCGCGGCGCGCGAGACGCTTCAGGGCACATATACCATCAACGCTGATTGCACCGGTGCCATGATCATGGACGGCCAGCCCGGCGGCACCGCGCATTGGGATATCTTCGTCACGTCCGACGGCAAGAAGGGGCGGATGATCCGCACCGATGCCGGCATTCACGGCGTGCGCACCTTCGAGCAGTGAGCTGACCGCGGACGAAGCGGCTTTGCGCACACCTGACGCCTGAGCTATGAAAGGCCTTGCGAAGGAGAGGTGCGCATGGCCGATCATCGGAAGGAGCTGCGGGTTGCGATCGCGGGATTGGGCTCGATCGGCACGAAGATCGCCGCCGAGCTCGATCGCGGCATCGAGGGCCTCGTCCTGACGGCGATCGCCGCACGCGATCCCGACAAGCATCGCCCATTTCTGAGCGGCCTGCACCAGCCGGCAGCCATCATGCCCATCGAGCAGCTCGCCGAGGTGGCCGATATCGTCGTCGAGTGCGCGCCGAGCCATCTGTTGCGCAGCATCGTCGAGCCCGTGGTGAGGCGAGGGAAGGCGGCGGTCGTCGTCAGCGTCGGCGCGCTGTTGGACAATTCCGACCTCATCGATCTCGCCAAGACCCATGGCGGCCGCATCATCGTGCCGACGGGTGCGCTGATCGGGCTCGATGCGGTCAACGCGGCAGCCGTCGGCACCATCCATTCGGTCAGGATGGTCACGCGTAAGCCGATCGACGGTTTGAAGGGTGCGCCGTTCATCGTGCAGAACGGCATCGACATCGACAATTTGCGCGAGCCGCTCAGACTGTTCGCGGGCACCGCGCGGGAGGCGGCCAAGGGCTTTCCGGCCAATCTCAACGTCGCGGTCGCGCTGTCGCTGGCGGGCATCGGCCCCGATCGCACCATGGTCGAGATCTGGGCCGATCCGACCGTGACGCGCAACGTGCATCGCATCGAGGTGGAGGCGGATTCCGCGCGCTTCTCGATGGGAACTGAAAACATTCCCTCGGAGAACCCCAAGACCGGCATGATCACGGCGTTGTCCGTGATCGCCCTGTTGCGCAAGCAGCGCGCCACGCTCAGCGTCGGGACGTGAGCGTGCTTACGCGCCCGTCACGCGCCAGATGACGTTGCCGACGTCGTCGGCCACCAGCAGCGAGCCGTCAGGCCCGAGCGCGACGCCGACCGGCCGGCCATAGGACTCCTTCTCGTCGGGTGCGAGGAATCCCGACAGGATGTCCCGTGCAGGACCAGAGGGTTTGCCGTTCTCGAACGGCACGAACACGACCTTGTAGCCGCTCAACGTCGAGCGATTCCAGGAGCCGTGCTGGCCGATCACCATGCCGTCGGGGAAGCCGGGCAAGGTGCCGGCTGGCATCCAGCAGAGCCCGAGCGAGGCGGTGTGTCCGCCGAGCGCATAATCCGGCGTGATCGCCTTTGCGACCATGGCTGCATCCTGCGGCACGCGGTCGTCAACGGTCTGGCCCCAATAGCAATAGGGCCAGCCGTAAAAGCCGCCGTCGCGCACCGAGGTCAGGTAATCTGGCGGGGTCTCGTCACCAAGCCCGTCACGCTCGTTGACGACGGTCCAGAGCGCGCCGGTGTTCGGCTCAAAGGCAAGGCCGACAGGATTGCGCAGGCCGCCGGCGAAGATGCGGCTTGCACCGCTTGCAAGATCGAGCTCATAGACCGCGGCGCGGCCTTCCTCGACCTCCATGCCCGTCTCGGCGATGTTGCTCAGCGAGCCGACGCCCGCATAGAGTTTCCTGCCGTCCGCGCTCGGCAACAGGCTGCGCGTCCAGTGTCCGGCCGGCTTGAAAGTGACGAGCGTGCGTCCAGAAGCCTTGATGCTTTCCGCGCCCGCGACATAGGGAAACGCGACCACGCCGTCGGTGTTGCCGACATAGAAGGTGTCGCCGATGAGCGCCATGCCGAACGGCTGGCTCAGTCCATCCATGAACGTTCCACGCTGCTCTGCGACGCCGTCGCCGTCCGCATCACGCAGCCGCGTGATGCGGTTGGCGCTGATGCCGAGCGCGGCGGCGCGCCGCATCGTCGCCTGCATCGCATAGTGAAACACGCTCCTCGGCGGACCCGCTATCTGCGTTGCCTCGGCGATCAGCACGTCGCCATTCGGCATCACGTTGATCCAGCGCGGGTGGTCGAGCCCGCTCGCGTATGCGTTGACCTTCAGTCCGGGCGCGGCGACCGGCGTCTCGCCATCGCGCCAGCCACGCGCGGTCGGCATCTTCAGCGTCGGGATGGCGCCTTGCGGCTTGGCTTCCGGAATCTGCGGTGCTCCGCCCCAGGCCGGTTGTGGCTGGGTTTCCGACATCCGCCGCCAGACGAGCGCAGCTCCGCCGATCAGCGCGACGATGCGCGCGAACACGCTGGAAAAACTCATGAAAATCCCCTGTTACGCCCGCGGAACCGATCCGGCCTGCGTGGCTGTCGCGATGGTCCTGCGGTCAGCCCGCTAGTAGAAGGCAGACGCAGATGACAGTAGTTATACGATCTTACCGTTTCCAATCGAATCGCCGAGATTGCATAGCGCTCCCTTGTCAGGGCGCTTCCTCCCTTAGAAATCCTGCCCGCCCTGGTTGGCGGGCCTCTTTTTGGGCCGCCAGGACTCCGGTGCAGGCGCGCGCCTTTCTTCGGCGCGGATCAGGCCAGCCAGCGCTTGCAGGGATGCCTGCCGGAGCGTGTCCAGCTCAAGGGCTGCGATCCGGCACTCCCCAATCGACATCGATGCGGCCGCAAGCTCGATCGCGTTGCAGGCTTCGAACAGGCGGACGAGGCCAAGCGCGCTGGCGGCGCTGCCGAGCCGGTGCGCGGATTTCGCAAGCTGCACGCGATCATCCGCGGCTACGGCCCGCATGATGTCTGCAACCAGCGTCTCACTCGTCTCTTCGAGCAGTTCGCAGAGCGCAGCGATCTGCTGCGCGCCCAGCAGCTCCTTCTGATCGCTCAGGAAACGCTCGTCGATCAGCGTGCCTGCGGCCAGCCGGGCTGTCTCCGATCCCTCTTGCAAATCGTCTTCGAGCGCGTGGCGCAGGTTCTTGATCAGGATTGGCTTGCCGACGATCTTGCTGATCCCGGCACCGGCGAGGCGCTCGCGCGCATTCCGCGACACGTCCGCGGTCACCGCAATGATGCGCGGCATCTGCTGCAATCGAAGCTCCCGGATGCGCGCCGCAGCCTCCACGCCGTCCATGTCGGGCATGTGCAGGTCCATCAGGACGACATCGAACGCCGCGCGGCGGACCTGCTCGACCGCCGACGCGCCGTCTGTGGCAATCACGGCATGGTGCCCGAGCCGGCCGAGCATGGCTTCGCCGATCTCGCAATTGACGGGATCGTCGTCGACCAGCAGTACGCGCAGCGCGCGCGATGGCGCGCGCGGCCCCCCCTGGGAGGTCTCGGGCTCGGCAAGTGCGAGCGGGACTGCGAGGTGGAACACGCTCCCGGAGCCCGGCGTGCTTTCCAGCGTCACGTCCCCGCCCATCAGTCGCGTCAGGCGGCGGGCGATCGCAAGCCCTAGCCCGGTGCCGCCGAAGCGTCGCGCAATACTGTCGTCGGCCTGCACGAAATCCTCGAAGACCCGCTCGTGCATGTCGGAGACGATGCCGATACCGGTATCGGCGACGGCGACGCGGAGCAGCGGGGCATCCTGTCGCTGCGTGAGCGCGGCCCTGAGCGTGATGCTGCCCTTCGCGGTGAACTTGACGGCGTTGCCGATGAGATTGAGCAGCACGCGATTGAGCCGCACCGGATCGCCATGCACATGCGCATTGAGGCTCGCATCGCAGGAGAGGTCGAATGTCAGCCCCTTCGCCACCGCCTGCGGACGCATCAGGTCGGCGGCCGTCTGGATAAGCTGGTCGAGGCGGAAGTCGCGGGTCTCCAGTGCTTCCGTGCTCGCTTCAAGCCGGGCATATTCAAGGATCGCATCCACCAATGCGATCAGGGTTTCACCAGATCCGGCCGCGGTCGTGAGGTGTCGCCGCTGCGTCTCGTTCAGGATCCCATCGTCGAGCAGTTGCAACACGCCCATGACGCCGTTGAGCGGCGTACGGAGCTCATGGCTGACTATGGCCAGGAAGCGCGACTTGGTCTCGTTGGCCTCAACGGCGGCGCTGCGCGCGCGCTCAGCGGCATCGTGCTCGGCGAGCGCATGATCACGGGCCTTTTCCAGCTCAGCCGTGCGTTCGGCGACCTTCCGCTCCAGCGTCGCATAGGAATCGCGCAGATGCGCGGCCATCACGTTGAACTGGTCGCCGAGCGCCTCCAGCTCGTCATTGGTGTTGATGGCGAGGCGCAAAGAGAGATCTCCGCTGCCGATCCGCTTTGCGCCCTGCGTCAGCATCTGGATGGGGACGGTCATGCGCCGGCTGAGCAGGAACGCTGCCAGAACGGCGAATGCGAGCAGGGCGACCAGCAGGAATGTCGAGCGCCCGATCGAGGCGTAAATCGGCGCATAGGCTTCGCTGATCGGCAGCTCGACGAAGACGAGCCAGCCGAGCGGAGGGACCGTTGCGTAGGTCGACAACACGCGCCGCTGCGCCAGGTCATCCTTGACGAATCCTCCCGCGGCGGGCGGGGTGCCGGCAAGTGCCGCCTGGACGTCGGGACGATTGGAAAGATCGGTGTGGCGCAGCGCCGGCCACAAGTCCGGATGTGCGATCAACTGTCCCTCGCGATCGACGACATAGGCCTTGCCGGTGCTGCCGACCTTGATCCTGGCGACGAGATCCCAGATGAAGCGCAGATTGACCTCGGCGACCGTGACTTGCGGATCGTTTCCGCCGCCGAGAACGGCAAGCGTCATGAACGGCTCGGTATCACCGAAGAAGTAGACCGGTCCGTAGTAGATGCCGCTAGCCCTGGCGCCGAGAAAAGCTGGCGAGGCCGCAAGATCGGCCTGGCTGCTGACCTTGTCGGCGAGGCGGCGTGAGACGCGGACCTGCTCGCGTCCGCGGGCATCGAGCGTTGCGATCTCGGCGATGGCGGGTGAGAGGCGCAAGAGACGGATGGCGTTCAGCCGCTCATCCTCCTGTGCCGACAGATCCGGCGGCAGGCGCGAGAGCCATTTGAGCTGGCTCTCGATCTGACCGATGAACTGGCCGATCTGGATCGCAGCCGATGCGGCCTGTTCGCGCTGGGTTGCCGCGAGGAGCTGCTTCTGCTCGCGGTAGGAGAACCAGACCTCGAGCGCAGTGTTGACGGCGAGCGCCGCGAAGGCGAGCGCGACGAACGAATAGAGATATTTGCGGAACAGCCGGCTCGGAGGCGCGCGCGAGGTGTCGTGGTCGGCCGGCTCGCTCACTCGCGGATCTCGTCGGCGCGTGCGAGCAATGTGGCCGGCAGCTTCAGCCCCAAAGCGTCAGCGGCCTTGCGATTGATCAGAAGCTCGTATTTGCGCGGCGACTGCACCGGAAGGTCGCCCGCTTTGGTCCCGCGCAGGATGAGGTTGACATAATCCGCCGAGCGCACCTCGAGAGAAGCGCCGTAGCTCATCAGCCCGCCGACGTCGATGAAATAGTGAAACGGATAGATCACCGGGACGCGGTGCTGCGCGGCGGCGTTGACGATGGTGCGCCGGTTGATGACGAGGAAGGGGTCGACGAGCGCGATCATCCCGCCCGGGGGCGCACCGGCATAGCCGCGAATGGCCTGGTCTATGCCGGTTGTGTCGTTGACCGGCAACGGCGTGACGGTCACGCCCAAGGACGCGGCTTCGGATTCGATCGAGTCGAGAAAGAAACGCCCGGCGCGCGGAGCGGTCGCAGGATTGAAGAGCACACCGACGCGCGCGATGGCGGGAGCTGCTTCCCGCAGGAGCTGAAGCCATTTGCCGCCCATTTCGGCGGTGCCGTTGGTGAAGCCGGTGACGTTGCCGCCGGGTCTCGCGAGACTCTCGACGAAGCCATTGCCGACGGGATCGTTGGCGGTGGCGAACACGATCGGGATCGTCTTGGTGGCCGCCGTCAGAGCTGCGGTCTCGATCGTCGACGAGGTCAGGATTACGTCCGGCTTGAGTGCGAGGATTTCCCGGATCGCAGCTTCCTGCTGCGCTGGGCCGCCGAAGCTCGAACGCGTCTCGTAGCGGACATTGACGCCTTCCACCCATCCGCGCTCGGTCATTCCCTGGATCAGAGCGCTCAGTCGCGAGGCAGCGCTCTCCGGTGCACTCCGGTTCGTCAGGGGGTCTCCGAGCGGCAATCCGATCAGGGAGGCGACGACGCGGACCCGGTCCGGCGATGCGGCGAGCGCAAGCCATCCCGCGGCCGATGCACCGGCGAGGCGAATGAAGTTTCGGCGGTCGACCGCCACCGGGGCGAGGGGATGCGCGGACTGCCCGGTCATGAAATAGACTGCACGATGGCCTGTTCCAGCCGGTGTGAATAGCGTGAAAGCGCGGTGATCACAAATGGTGAGGGATCGTGCCTGTGAATGCTCGTTCGCAGCTACCGGGCGTGAGAGCCTAACGGGAGTTTCTTTGCGGCCATCCGTCGAGACGCCCGCGTTTTGGCAGGAGACGAGACTGCAGGATGCCATAATTCCGAATTCTGTCAATGTGAAATTTGAGCGGTGGAAATGCCCGGGCGTCGGTGGGATTGGCGCCGGCGGCGCACGTGATTTCTCATTTAGCGAAAACAACCCCATGCAAAGTAGAAATCGTAGCCCGGGGTAAGCGAAGCGTGATCCGGGATCGCAGCCCGCGGGGCAAACCTGGATTGCGCTGCGCTCCATCCAGGCTTCGGGCGCCGGGTTGACTTGCCTGCCCAACCGAAGCGAATGCGCCCTCGGTTGCGCGCCCGGAGGGATTCTGGTACGTTTGAGGTGCGTGCCTCATTTTTTTCTTCCTTGCAGGCTGGAGCCGACGGCGCCCGCGACTTCCGTTGATCCGGAGCGGCGCTTCGTTGGTCCAGTGGTGGGGAGAAACAGGGTGGCTTGCGTAAATGACATGAAGAGTTGGCCGCGATCGACGGTCGACCGCTTAAAAGGGAGGGATGAATGAAGCGTCTCTTGGTTGCAGGTGTATCCGTTGCGTTCGCGGTCGCGCTGGGTCTCGGCTCGGCCAACGCGGCGGACAAGAAGGTTCTGGCCTTCGTCGTGAACGGCGCGTCCGACTTCTGGAAAATCGCCGAAGCCGGCGTCAAGAAGGCGCAGGGCGAACTGCCCAATTTCGAGCTTCAGTTCAAATATCCGGAGCAGGCCGCGGCCGCCGTGCAGCAGCGGGTGATGGACGACCTCGTCGCGGCAGGTGCTGCCGGCATCATGGTCAGCGCGGTCGATCCCAAGAACCAGACCGAGCAATTGAACAAGGTCGCTTCGCAGACGGTGCTGTTCACGACCGACAGCGACGCGCCGGCCTCCAAGCGCGTGGCCTATATCGGTTCGTCGAACACCGATCTCGGCAAGGAAGCCGGCAAGCTGATGCTGAAGGCGCTGCCGAGCGGCGGCAAGTGCGTCGGTTTCGTCGGTCTGCCCGGCGCCGACAATGCCCGCGAGCGCATCGAGGGCGTCAAGGAAACGATCAAGGGCTCGAAGGTCGAGCTCGTGGACGTCCGCGGCGACGAGATCGACCAGACCCGCGCCAAGCGCAACGTCGAGGACATCCTCGCCGCGATGCCCGACGTGAGCTGCCTCGTCGGCTTCTACTCCTACAACACGCCGCGCATCTACGAGGTGCTCAAGGAGGCCGGTAAGCTCGGCAAGATCCAGATCATCGGCTTTGACGAGGATCCGATCACACTCGGCGGCGTCAAGGAAGGCAGCATCGCCGGCACCGTCGTCCAGCAGCCGTTCGAGTGGGGCTATCAGGGCATGAAGCTGATGGCCGCCTACATCGGGGGCGACAAGTCGGGCATTCCGGCAAACGGCATCATCATCGTTCCCGGCAAGGTCATCGACAAGGCGAATGTCGACGACTTCATGGCATCGATGAAAGCGATGCTCAAGAAGTAGGGGTGTCAGCGCTGCTCGCAGCCGCCAATGCCTGAGCCGTTCCTCGAATTGGTCGACATCAGCAAGACCTATCCCGGCGTGGTCGCCCTCGACCACGTCGACCTCAAGGTCGCGCCGGGCGAGGTGATCGCGCTGATCGGCGAGAACGGCGCGGGCAAGTCGACCTTGATGCGCGTGCTCGGCGGCGTCGTCGAGCCGAGTGGCGGCCTCATCCGGGTTGACGGCGTCGAGCGGGGCTCGTTCACCGTGGCGGAGGCGATCCAGGCCGGCATCGCCTTTGTCCACCAGGAGCTCAATCTCTTCGACAATCTCGACGTCGCCGGCAACGTCTTCATCGGTCGCGAGCCGGTCCATGGCGGGCCGCTCAGGCTGATCGATCGGCAGGCGCTCTATGCGAAGGTGCGGCCGTTGCTGGAACGGCTCGGCGCCGACTTCGAACCCGACGCGCCACTCGCCGAGCTGTCGCTCGCCCAGCGCCAGCTCGTCGAGATCATGAAGGCGCTCTCGCTCGACGCGCGCCTCGTCATCATGGACGAGCCCACCTCGAGCCTGACGCTCACCGAGACGGACCGCTTGATGCGGGTCATCGCGGGCCTCAAGGCTGACGGCGTCAGCATCATCTTCATCACACACCGCCTCAACGAGGTGATGCAGTGCGCCGATCGCGCGGTGGTGCTGCGCGACGGGCGGATGGTCGGCGCGCTGACCCGCGCAGAGCTGTCGCCGGCCGCGATGATCCGCCTGATGATCGGGCGCGACCTCAAATCGCTGTACGTTCCGCCGGCAGCTCCTCCCGGCAAGGCCGTGCTCGACATCGTCGAAGTCGTTACCGACACATATCCAGAGCGCGCCGTCAGCCTGTCGGTGCGCCGCGGCGAGATTTTGGGGCTTGCGGGCCTCGTCGGATCGGGGCGCACGGAACTCGCGCGGGCCATTTTCGGCGTCGATCCCTTGCGCGGCGGCGCGATCAGGCTGGACGGCGAGCCGATCCGCATTTCCAGTCCCCGTGCCGCGATCGAGCACGGCATCTATCTCGTCCCGGAGGACCGCAAGAGCTCCGGCCTCCTGCTCGACTTCTCGATCGCCGAAAACATCTCGCTGCCGGATCTGTCGTCCTACTTGCGGCTCTGGCTCGTGAACACCGCGCGCGAGACCGAGAACGCCCGCCGCCAGCGCGAGCGCCTCAAGATCCGCGCGCCTGACGTCGAAACCGCCGTGGGCTCGCTGTCCGGCGGCAACCAGCAGAAGGTCGTGCTCGCCAAATGGCTGTCGATGCGGCCGAAAGTCTTGATCTTCGACGAGCCGACGCGCGGCATCGACGTCGGCGCCAAGCAGGAGATCTATGACATGCTGCGCCGCCTGACCGATGCGGGCGTCGCGGTCCTGATGATCTCCAGCGACATGGAGGAGGTGATCGGGGTGAGCGACCGGATCGCGGTCATGCATGAGGGCGCGATCTCCGGTTTCCTTGATCGCAGCCAGTTCAGCGAGCACAATGTGCTGCAACTGGCAGTCGGCCACACAATCTGAGGCGAGGGGCCCTTGAACAAGAAAGATCTGAGCCTTTTGGTCCTGATCCTCGTGGTCGGCGCGGTCGTCACCTTCATCAACCCGCGCTTCCTGCTGGTCGGCAATCTCTCCAATACCGCCAACCAGGTCGGGATGTTCGGCATCTTCTCTATCGCGGAAGCGTTCGTCATCATCATCGGCGGCATCGAGCTGTCGGTCGGCTCGGTCATCGCGCTGCTCGGTGTGCTCTTCATCGACCTCATCGTCAATCACGACGTCAACTGGATGCTGGCCTTTGCGGCAATCATCGCCGGCGGGCTCGCGATCGGCCTCGTACACGGCACGCTCGTCACCAGGATGCACATCCAGCCTTTCGTGGTGACGCTCTGCGGACTTCTGATCTATCGCGGCGCCGCGCGCTACTACACCGAGGACGCGACCGCCGGCTTCGGCTTCGGCGCGAGCTTTCCGACGCTGGAATGGCTGACCGCGGGACGCACCAATGTGCTGGGCTTTCCCTTGCCGCACAGCGTGGTCGCGCTGTTCATCGTCGCTGCGGTCGCCTGGGTGCTGCTGCACCGTTCCGTGTTCGGCCGCTATCTCTACGCCGTCGGCAAGAACGAGGAAGCGGCGCGCTATTCCGGCATCCGCTCCGATCGCGTCGTTGTTTCAGCCTACATCATCTGTGGCGGGCTGACCGCGTTCGCCGCGATCCTGATTGCGATGTACACCCGATCGATCTCGCCGGCGGTGCACGGCTCCTTCTACGAGCTCTACGCGATAGCCGCCGCGGTGCTCGGCGGCTGCTCCTTGCGCGGCGGCGAGGGCTCGATCATCGGCGTCGTGCTCGGCACCGTGCTGCTTCAGGTGCTGCAGAATCTCGTCAATCTCCTGGGCATTCCGAGCTCGCTGAATTTCGCCGTTATGGGCACGGTGATCCTGATCGGCGTGCTCGGCGACCAGTATCTCATGCAGCGCCGCCGCACGACGACCGCAAAGGCGCGGCCGCAGGCGAACGTCGCGGCCGCGCCGCTGGAGCGCGCGAACGCGGAGTGAGGTTGACGCGCGGCGTCAGACCCAGCCGCCGTCGACGACGTAGTGCTGCGACGTGCACGCCGAAGCCTCATCGGAGGCGAGGAACAGCGTCACCTTCGCGATCTCGTCCGGCATCAGCTTGCGTTTCAGGCACTGGCGGCGCATCAGCTCTTCCACGCCTTCCGGGGTCAGCCATTTCGTGACCTGACGCTCGGTCATGATCCAGCCGGGCGCGATCGCGTTGACGCGGATGTTGTAGGGGCCGTAGTCGCGCGCGAGCGAGCGGGTGAGGCCGATCACGCCGGATTTGCTGGCGGTGTAGGCGGCCATGCCGCCTTGTCCCGCCATCCAGGAGACCGAGCCGAAATTGATGATGGCGCCGGCGCTCGCCGCCTTCATGTCCGGCAGGACCGCCTGCGCCGCGAAGAACTGATGCTTCAGGTTCACGGCGATGCGGTCGTCCCAATATTCCGGCGTCACCTCCTCGGTCGGATGCCGCTCGTCATGCGCGGCGTTGTTGACGAGGATGTTGATCGGGCCGTGGGCCTTGCGGGCCTCCGCGATGCCGGTCCGCAAGGCCGCGATATCGGTGAGGTCGACGTGGTGGAAATGCGCCGCGAGGCCTTGGTCTGACAGCTCGCGTGCCAGCCGCGTGCCGTCATCCGCCTTGATATCGAAGAACACGACGACGGATTTTTGCTGCGCAAAGCGCCGCACGATCGCTTCGCCGATGCCGGACGCGCCGCCCGTGACGAGAACGACCTTGTCTGCAAGGTCCGGATAAATGGCGGCCACGATGTCCTCCCAATACTGGTGTCCGGGCAATGCTTGCCCGGCAAAACTACTCGTCGGAACCTTAGCCACATGACCGGTGAGGTGCATAGATCAGAATTTTAGTTGCGTACCTCAAAAAATGAGGGCAGCATTGCCGCAACGACATAAGCAAGACCAAAACCAATAGTCGGGAGGAATGCTGATGAGGCTGCTCAGGAAACTGGGACTCGCTGCTACCGCATGGCTGCTCGCGCAAGGCGCGGCGATGGCCGACACCACGGTGAAATGGCTCCACATCGAGGTCAATCCCGCGCAGGTCAAGATCTGGGAAGAGGTGGCGCGGGCCTATGAGGCCTCGCATCCCGGCGTCAAGATCGAGATGCAGTTCCTCGAGAACGAGGCGTACAAGGCGAAGCTTCCGACCATTCTTCAGTCCAAGGACCGGCCCAACATCATCTATAGCTGGGCGGGCGGCGTGTTGAAGACACAGATCGAGGCCGATGTCCTCGACGACATCACCGACCAGGTGAAGGGTTATTCCGACACGCTGACGCCTGCGGCGCTTGCCGCCTTCAGCAGGGATGGCCGCGTCTACGGCTTGCCGACGGCGCTGTCGCAGGTCGGCTTCCTCTACAACAAGGAGTTGATGGCGAAGGCAAATGTCGATCCAGCCGCCATCAAGACCTGGGACGATCTGCTCGCAGCGGTGAAAACGCTGAAAGCCGCGGGCGTGACGCCGATCGTCGTCGGCGGCGCCGACAAATGGCCGCTGCATTTCTACTGGACGCACCTTGCGGTGCGGATCGGCGGCAAGCCGGCCTTCGATGCCGCGCTGCGCGGCGAAAACGGCGGCTTTGCCGGCGAGACATTCCAGAAATCCGGCGAACTGTTCAAGCAGCTCGTGGACCTCCAGCCGTTCCAGAACGGCTTCCTCGGCTTCAAGAATCCGCAAGCCGTGGGCTATTTCGGCGACGGCAAGGCGGCGATGACGCTCGCCATCAGCACCGTCTATCACCTGCAGCGCGCGCTTGCCGCCGACAAGGTGGGCCTCGGTGAAGACAAGATCGGCTGGTTCGATTTCCCGGTGGTGACCGGTGGCAAGGGCGCGCCATCAGACACGCTCGGCGGTATCACCGGCTGGCTCGTCACCAAGGGCTCGCCGAAAGAGGCGGTCGACTTCCTCAAATACTTCGTCTCCAAGGACGTGCAGACGCGCCTTGCCGCCGGCAATTACATCATTCCCGTGGTGAAGGGCGCCGATGCCGGGCTCAACAACGCCTTCATGAAGCGCATCGCGGACAATCTTGCGAAATCGAACTACCACCAGAACTTCTATGACCAGAGCCTCGGTCCTTCCGTCGGTCGCGTCGTCAACGACGTCGCGGCGGAGATTGCCGGCGGCAGCATGAGCCCGCAGGATGCGGCCAAAGCGATCGAGGCAGCCTGGAAGCAGGGCAACTGACCGTGGCGCGGCGGATGGCGACTTCGCCGGCGATGGGTGTGGTTGAGCCCGCACCATCGCCGATCGCGGTGCGCGGTCCGAGCTGGGACGGCCGGCTCACCGTGCTCGTGCTGTTCCTTCCGCCGGCGCTGCTGCTGTTCACCCTGTTCGTCGTGGTGCCGATCGGGGAGGCGGCCTGGTATTCCACCTTCACCTGGAACGGTTTTGGCCGGCCGACCAACTGGATCGGGCTCGACAATTACCGCTTCGTGCTCCAGACGCGCGCCTTCTGGCTCGCGCTGCGCAACAACGGCCTGATCATCGCGGTCTCGCTGCTCGTCCAGTTGCCGCTGGCGCTGACCCTCGCGCTCATGCTCGCCGAACGCTTTCGCGGCGCGGTCGCGCTGCGCATGCTGTTCTTCATGCCTTACATCCTGGCCGAGATCGCCACCGGGCTGATCTTCTCGTTCGTTTATGACGGTGATTACGGCCTCGTCGCCTCGATCTGGCGCGCCTTCGGTAGCGAAGCGCCGCATCTGCTCGCCTCGACCGACACCGCGATGCTGGCGGTGCTCATCGTGATCGTCTGGAAGTATTTTGGCTTCCACATGATGCTGTTCATCGCCGCGCTGCAGAGCCTCGACAGGAGCCTGATCGAGGCGGCGCGCATCGACGGCGCAACGCGCTCGCAGACGCTGCGCCACGTCGTGATTCCCTTGCTCTATCCGACCATTCGTCTCTCGGTATTCTTCGCCATCATAGGGTCGTTGCAGCTATTCGACCTGGTGATGCCGTTGACGCGTGGGGGGCCGGCGGATTCCTCGAATACGATGGTGAGCTTCCTCTACAACAACGGCATCTCGCGCATGCGGGTCGGCTATGGCAGCGCCATCGGTGTCATCCTGTTCATGATCTGTGTCACCTTCGCCTTCACCTACAAGCGATGGTTCATGCGCGATGAGTAACGTCGAGGTCACCCGCGCGCCGTTCGATCCCGCCGTGCTGTACAAGGCGATGTTCCTTGCTCTCGTCGCGATCTTCGTCGCGGTGCCGCTGCTCGCGACCGTGCTCGGCGGCTTCAAGACGCTCGGCGAATTGCGCGTCAATCCGTTCGGTCTGCCGCGGCACTGGGAATGGCAGAACTACGCCGACATCCTGTTCTCGCAGCGCTACTGGCAGCTCCTGCGCAATTCACTCATCATCTCGACGCTGACGGTGACGCTCACTCTGATCGTCGCGTCGATGGCGGCATTCACCTTCGCCCATGTCCGGTTCTTCGGCAGCTCGATGCTGCTGAGCTACTTGACGCTGGGACTATTGTTTCCGGCCGCAACCGCCGTGCTGCCGCTGTTCATCAAGGTGCGGGATCTCGGGCTGCTCGATACCTATCTCGGCGTCGTGCTGCCGCAGGTCGCCTTCAGCCTCGCCATGAGCATCCTGCTGCTCAGGCGTTTCTTCAAGGACATCCCCTACGAGCTGCTCGAGGCGGCGCTGGTCGATGGTTGCAGCTACATCAAATTCTTCCGCTACGTGACGCTGCCGCTGTCGCGGCCGATCCTGGCCACCGTCGGCACCATCACCTTCGTCAATAGCTGGAACGCCTATCTGTTGCCGCTGGTGATGCTCAACACCGATGCGCTTTATCCCTGGCCGCTCGGCATCATGGTTTACCAGGGCGAATATTCGTCGGAGTGGCACCTGATCCTCGCCTTCATCACATTGACCATCCTGCCGACGATCATCCTCTTCCTCTTGGCGCAGAAGCACATCGTCGCCGGTCTCACCGCGGGCGCAGTCAAGGGATGAACGACACCTCACGGAGACAAGAATGAGAAAAGTCGGCATCGGCATCATCGGTTGCGGCAATATCAGCACCGCGTACCTCAAGGCAGCGCAGGGCTTCCCGGTCCTCGACATTCGCGCGCTCGCCGACATGCGCAGCGATGCGGCGGAAAAACGGGGGGCCGAGTTCGGCCTGCCCGCGATGCGCGTGGACCAGTTGCTCAAGCGCGACGATATCGAGATCGTGGTCAATCTCACGGTGCCGCTCGCCCACACCGACGTCAGCCTCGCGGTCCTGAACGCGGGCAAGCACGTTCATTCCGAGAAGCCGCTGGGCGTCAATGTCGCCGAGGCGTGCAAGGTGATGGATCTCGCCGCGCAAAAGAACCTGCGTGTTGGCTGCGCGCCGGACACCTTCCTCGGCGGCGGCCACCAGACGGCGCGGAAGCTGATCGACGACGGCGCCATCGGCACGCCGGTCGCGGGCAGCGCATTCTTCATGTGCCCTGGCCACGAACGCTGGCATCCGGCGCCGGGCTTCTACTATTTGCGCGGCGGCGGGCCGATGCTGGACATGGGGCCATATTATATCACCGACCTCGTGCAACTGCTCGGTCCCGTCGCGAGCGTGATGGGCTCGACCGCGCGGCCGAGATCCGAGCGTCTCGTGACCAGCCAGCCGATGAACGGCCAGATGATCCCTGTCGAGGTCGCAACCCACGTGGCCGGCACGCTTGAATTTGAAAGCGGCGCGGTGGTCTCGATCGCCATGAGCTTTGACGTGCCGAAGCACCGACATGCGCCGATCGAGATCTATGGCGACAAGGGCAGCATGCTGGTCCCCGATCCCAACCGCTTCGGCGGCGAGGTGCAGGTGGCGAAGACCGGCGGCGAGTGGGAGGCCGTGCCGCTGACCCATGGCCATGTCGAAGGCGAATTCCGCTCGATCGGCGTCGCCGATATGGCAACCGCAATCGTCACCAACCGGCCGCACCGCGCCAGCGGCGCGCTCGCTTTCCACGTGCTGGAGGCGATGGAAGCGTTCCAGGCCTCCGCCGATGAGGGACGCCGCGTCAAAATCGAGAGCCGCGTCGAGCGGCCGGCGATGTTGCCGGCCGGGCGTGAGACCGGACAGATCGACTGAGGATCATGACAATGCGCAAGGCAATGATTGTATGGGGTGGCTGGCCGGGACACGATCCTGATCTGTGCGCCTCGATGATACGAGGCTGGCTGAAGCAGGAAGGCTTCGAGGTCCGTATCGAGACCACGACGGCGGCGTTCGCCGATCCCGCGATCCACGACCTCTCGCTGATCATTCCGATCTACACCATGTCGAAGATCGAGAAGCCGGAGGCGCTCAACCTCTGCGCGGCCGTGCGCGGCGGCGTCGGACTCGCGGGTCATCATGGCGGCATGTGCGACGCCTTCCGGGAGTCCGTCGATTATCAATTCCTCTGCGGCGGCCAGTGGGTTGCCCATCCCGGCAACATCATCGACTACAGGGTGGACTTGACGAAGCCGGATGACCCCATCATGAAGGGTCTGAAGAGCTTTGAGCATCGATCCGAGCAGTACTACATGCATGTCGACCCCGCCAACGAAGTGCTGGCCACGACGACGTTTTCCGGCGAGCACGCGCCCTGGATCGAGGGCGTGGTGATGCCCGTGGTCTGGAAGAAGCGCTATGGCGAGGGCAGGGTGTTTTATTCCTCGCTCGGCCACCGCGCCTATGAACTGGACGTGCCCGAGATCAGGACCATGATGATCCGCGGCATGCTGTGGGCCGCGCGCGGATGACGGGCGGCGAGACGCAATCGGCCATGCGCGCGACGCTGGAAGACGTCGCGCGCATGGCCGGAGTGTCGCTCGCAACTGTCGATCGGGTCGTCAACCGTCGCGAAGGCGTGCGTGCCAAAACTGTGGCGCGCGTGGAGGCGGCGGTCGCAAAGCTTGGCTATCGCGCCGATGTCGCCGCCGCCCGGCTCGCTCGTGGCCAGACGTTCCGCTTCGCCTTCGTGCTGCCGACCGGCAGCAACAGCTTCATGACCAACCTGACCGAGCAAGTGCAACGTACGGCTGAATGGCTCGCGAGCCAGCGCGGATTCATCGATATCCTGCACGTCGACGTGTTCGACCCGGACGTGCTGGCCCGCACCCTGGAAGAGCTGTCGACGGCCTATCACGGTGTCGCCGTCATCGCGCTCGATCATCCGCGCGTGCGTGCTGCGATCGACGATCTCGCGGCCCGCGGGGTTGCCGTGGTGACGCTGGTCTCGGACGCGCCGAGCGCGCGGCGCCTGCACTATGTCGGTATCGACAATCCGGCCGCCGGTCGCACGGCTGCGACCCTGATGGGACGCTTCCTTTCGGGACGCACAGGCAGCGTGGCCGTCATCGCCGGCTCGCTGTCGCTACGCGATCACACCGAGCGACAATTTGGCTTCCACCAGATTCTGACGAGCGAATATCCGGATCTGGTTGTGCTGCCGGTGCTGGAGGGGCGCGACGACAGCAAGCGCACGCGCGTACTGACCACAGAGCTCTTGTCGCGACGGTCCGATCTGCTTGGCATCTACTCCTGCGGAGCGGGCAATCGCGGCATCGCGGAGGCGTTGGAAGCCTCGGGTCGTGCCCGCGATGTGGTCTGGATCGCCCACGAGCTCACCCAGTTCACGGGGCGCTTTCTGGTGCGCGGCACCATCGATGCGATCATCAACCAGGATCCCGGCCACGAGGCGCGCTCCGCCGCGCGCGTGTTGCTCGCGCATTGCTCGGGCGAGCCGATCAGTGCTGACCAGGAGCGTATCCGCATCGATATCTTCTTGCGGGACAATCTGCCGTGACAGAGCGCCTCAGCGCCGGATCGTGACGTCCGTCGACGGCCGCCGGTGTTCCCAGTCGACCCGCTCGAGCTCGGGACGATCGAGCTCGGCCTCGGGATAGCCGATGCAGAGATAGCCGATGAATTTCCAGTTGACGGGCACGTCGAGAATCTCGCGCACGCGGGCGGGGTTAAGGATCGACACCCAGCCGATGCCGATGCCGTCGGCGCGCGCAGCGAGCCAGGCCGAGACGATTGCGGCGACGACTGAATAGTCGAGGGTCTCCGGCATCGTCGCGCGGCCGAGGCCGTGCCCGGTCTCGCACGTTTTTTCTGAAAACACCGCCAGATGTCCGGGTGCCTCTTCGAGGCCGGCGAGCTTGAGGGCGGCATAGCGCGCGGCGCGCTCGCCGGAATAGGTTTTGAGCGCGTCCGCGTTGCAGATCTTGAAGTCGTCGATGATGGCGCCGCGCCGCGCCGGATCCTCGACGATCACGAAGCGCCAGGGCTGGCTGAGCCCGACCGATGGCGAGAGACACGCGATGTCGATCAGCCGCTCCAGCGTGCCCTCGGGCAGCGGGTCTCTCCGGAAGCGCCGCACGTCGCGCCGCCAGACGAAGAGCTCGCGCAATTGCCGGCGGAAATCGTCGTCAAAAGAGACCATCATCAGGCGGCCGCATGAAACAGCGAGGCGGCCATCAGCAGGATGGCGGTCTCGGCGACTTGCTCGTAAGCACCGAGTATATCACCGGTCTGTCCCCCGAGCTGCCTGATCGCGAGCCAGGCGATCAGCAGGCCGAGAAAGGCGAGGAGGATCACGGCCAGGATTGCCTTGCCCGGCCCAAAGCCGATCGCGAGTACGATGGCACCGAGGCCGAGCGCAATGGCGGCGTTTGGCCCTGCGGGCCGGCCGGCGCCCGCGGACAATCCATCCGTTCGCGCCGGCGGCACCAGCGCCATGAACAGCGGCAGGCCTGCGCGCGCGGCGACATGCGCTAGCAATAGAGCGATGAGGATCGAGCGCGGGGCGGCGATGGCGGCGAGAGCGCTCCAGCGCAGTGTTAGCGAGACAATGAGCGCGCACACGCCAAAACTGCCGATCCGGCTGTCGCGCATGATCTCGAGTTTTCGCGCGCGCGTCGAACCACCGAGACCGTCGGCGGCGTCCGCGAGCCCGTCCTCGTGCAGTGCTCCGGTGATGATGATCGTGCTCGCAAGCGCCAGCATCGCGGCGGGACCGGGCGTCACGCCGAGCGCATGTGCGCTTCCGTACACGCCGGCACTGAGGAGACCGATCAGCAATCCCGCGACCGGCAGTGTCCAGCCCGCACGCGCAATGTCGCCATCGCCGACCGGCGTCGACGGGCCGAGCGGCAGGATGGTGGCGAGCGACACGCCGATCCGCAAATCCGTGACGATGGCGGTGAGTTGCGTGCGGTTGGTCATAGCTTCACTTGACCTTCATCGGCAGGCCCGAAACCACGAGCTCGACCTCGTCGGCGACTTCGGCAACCGCCTGGTTCAGCAGGCCTGCGGCATCGCGAAACCTGCGCGCCAGCGCATTGTCGGGCACGATGCCGAGGCCGACCTCGTTGGTCACGAGGATCACCGGGCTCTGTTGCCTGCGAAGTGCAGCGGCGAGCAGCGCTGCCTCGTTCGACCAGTCGCGGCCGGCATGGAGCAGGTTGGAGAGCCACAGCGTCAGGCAGTCGACGAGCCGTGCCCCGCCGCCGTCGGTCGCATCGAGCGCCGCCACGAGATCGAGCGGCGTCTCGCGCTCGATCCACTCGTCGCCGCGGCGGGCGCGATGGTGCGCGATCCGCTCCGCCATCTCCGCATCGAGCGCCTCCGCGGTCGCGATGTAGACGGGCCGGCCGGGAAAGCTGCGGACGCGCGCCTCGGCGCGACGGCTTTTCCCGGACCTCGCCCCTCCCGTGATCAGGACAACCGCCATGAAACCTCCCGTTCTGACCCGCACTAACCACCAAACGGGTGCAAAGACAAAGCCGAAATCGGCGAGGAGGGGCTTGCGCTGTGACCCAAATCTTGCGCATCAGGGCATGCGAGGAGATGTGACGTGGGATTTGCCGGTGCGATGGCGGTAGCGATGACTGTGGATGCCATCTGGGGATGGCCCGCCGCATTGTTCGCGCGGATCGGCCATCCCGTGACCTGGATCGGCAGGTTGATCGCTCTGCTCGATCGCAACTGGAACAGGTCCAAAGATGCGCCCGAGGCGCGGCGCATGGCCGGCGTCGCCGCCGCACTTCTGGTGATCGCGTTGTGCGCCGGCATCGGCTGGATCGTGCAGAGCTGGCTCGTTCCCGGGTGGAGCGCCGTCCTGCTTGGGGTTCTGGCCTGGCCGCTGGTCGCACTGCGCTCGCTCCACGATCACGTCGCTGCCGTCGCGCAGCGCCTGCAGTCGGGCGATATCGACGCGGCGCGGCTTGCGGTCGCAGAGATCGTCGGCCGCGATCCCGCGTCCCTCGATGAGGCCGGGATTGCGCGTGCGGCGCTCGAGAGCCTCGCAGAGAATGCTTCCGACGGCATCGTGGCGCCGGTGTTTTGGGGCGCGCTGCTCGGCCTGCCCGGCATCCTTGGCTACAAGGCGATCAACACGCTTGATTCCATGATCGGTCATCGCTCCGAGCGTCACCTCTGGTTCGGCTGGGCAGCCGCGCGCATCGACGACGTCGCCAATTTCATTCCGGCGCGGCTGACGGGCCTGTTGTTCGCGCTGGTGACGGCGCACCCTTGGGCGCCCTTGTCCTGCATGTCGCGCGATGCAAATCGCCATCGCTCGCCGAATGCCGGCTGGCCGGAAGCGGCAATGGCGGGTGCGCTCGGCGTGCGCCTGAGCGGGCCGCGCAGCTATCACGGCGCTGTGACCGAGGAGCCCTGGCTGAACGCGGGCGCGCGCGATCCGCTTGGCGCTGACATCCGGTTGGGCCTGAAACTCTACGTTCGCGCGATGCTGCTGCTGGGCGGCTTACTCGTAGCATTGGCATTGGTTTGAGGGGCGGCGATGCGCGAGCATGGTGGCAATCTCGACTCCGCGATGCAGCGTTTCGGCGGGCGCATCAAGGACTGGATCGATCTGTCGACCGGCATCAATCGGCAGCCTTACGCGGTGGGCGAGATCGAACAGCACGCATGGCGTGCGCTGCCGTCGCGATCCGAGATTGAAGCGCTGCACGAGGCCGCGCGGCAGGCCTATGCAACGCAGGCGCCGCTGCTCGCCATGGCCGGCGCGCAGGCGGCGATCCAGTGTCTGCCGAGTTTGTCGCGCAAGGGCCGCGCGCGCATTCTCGCGCCGACCTACAATGAATATGCCGCGGTGCTTTCTCCGGTCGGCTGGGACGTTGCCGAGGTCTCCAATCTCGACGCGCTCGCTGGTGCCGATCTCGCCGTCGTCGTCAATCCCAACAATCCCGACGGTCGGCAGCATGACAAGGCCGATCTGCTTGCAATCTTGCCGCGCGTCGGTCGCCTCGTGATCGATGAGAGTTTTGCCGATGCGCTGCCCGAACTCTCGCTCGCGCCCGAAGCTGGCCAGGGCGGCCTCCTGATCCTGCGCTCGTTTGGCAAGTTTTACGGATTGGCAGGCTTGCGCCTTGGCTTTGTGCTCGGCGCGGAAGCGGACATTGCAACGCTCGTAGCGATGGCGGGGCCGTGGCCGGTCTCAGGCGCTGCGATCGCCGTCGGTCGGCGCGCGCTGCTCGATCGCGAATGGGCCAGCGCAACGACGGCGCGGCTCGGCCAAGACTGCGCACGTCTCGATGCCATGGCGACTGCGCAAGGATGGCGGCTGATCGGCGGCACGCCACTGTTTCGTCTGTACGATGTCGGTGATGCGCTTGCCGCGCAGGATAAGCTCGCGCGCGGCCGGATCTGGTCGCGCGTCTTCAGCCAGCAGCCGAATTGGCTGCGCCTGGGCCTGCCGGGCGACGAGAGGGAATGGGCGCGTCTTGCGTCAACGCTCTCCAGTTGACCTTCAGCGCGCCAGCGCGAGCAGGCCTTCGACGTCGAGATGGGCCTCGATGTGATCGGCGAGTGCGTCGAGCGCGCTCTCGACCCTTGCGCCGTATGGCTGGTCTGTCGTGGGAATATCGAGCTGCGCGAGGAACGCCTTGCGGAAACCGTCCGACGTGAACAGCCCATGCAGATAACTGCCGTGCACGCGCCCATCGCTGGAGATGGCGCCCTCCGGTGCACCATCGAGCATCGCGAAGGGACGCGCGCGATCCGGCCCATCGGTGCGGCCAATGTGAATCTCGTAAGCGTCAATCGGCTCGCTGGTCCCGGCATGGCGCGCGGTGACGCGCGTCAGTGTTTTTTGCGGCGACATCACCGTCGTCACGTCGAGAAGGCCGAGGCCGGCTGTCGCGCCGGTCGAGCCCTCGATGCCTTCGGGATCATCCACGCTGCGGCCGAGCATCTGGTAGCCGCCGCAGACACCCAGCACGTGCCCGCCGCGGCGGTGATGTGCGAGGAGATCGATGTCCCAGCCTTGCGCGCGCAGGAAGGCGAGGTCGCCGCGCGTCGATTTCGAGCCAGGGATGATGACGAGCTGTACGTCGCCCGCGATGGCTTCGCCGGGACGGACCATCACGAGGTCAACGTTTGGTTCGAGCTTGAGCGGATCGAGATCGTCGAAATTGGCGATCCGCGACAGCGCCAGAAACGCGATCTTGCATCTGCCGGGCCTTCGCGCGTCGCCCAATCCCAGTGCATCCTCGGCCGGCAATTCGCCGGCGCGGTTAAACCAGGGCAGCACGCCAAAGCCGCGCCAGGATGTCTTGTCCTGGATCAGCCGGTAGCCGTCGTCGAACAGCGTGGGATCACCGCGGAACTTGTTGATGACGAACCCCTGGATCATCGCGGCATCGTCAGGATCGATCACGGTCTTGATGCCGACGAGCTGGGCGATGACGCCGCCGCGGTCGATGTCGCCGACCAGCACCACCGGAACATCAGCCTTGCGGGCAAAGCCCATATTGGCGATGTCGGCCTTGCGCAGATTGACTTCGGCCGGGCTGCCGGCGCCTTCGACCAGCACGAGATCGGCGCGCGTCTTCAGCCGTTCGAAGCTTTCGAGCACGGCGCCCATCAGCGTCGGCTTCATCGCCGCGTAGTCGCGGGCGCGCGCGGTGGCGATGCGCTTGCCTTGGACGATGACTTGCGCGCCGACATCGGTCTCGGGCTTGAGCAGCACGGGATTCATGTCGGTGTGCGGCTCGACGCCGGCGGCGAGCGCCTGGAGCGCCTGCGCGCGGCCGATCTCTCCGCCATCGACGGTCACCGCCGCATTGTTCGACATGTTCTGCGGCTTGAAGGGAAGCACGCGCAGGCCGCGGCGCTTTGCGGCACGCGCAAGGCCCGCGACGACGAGCGACTTGCCCACGTCCGAGCCCGCTCCCTGGATCATCAATGCGCGCGCCATCGAAGTCTCAGAACTCGACGCCGGCTTGTGCCTTGATGCCGGAGCGGAACGGATGTTTCACCAGCGTCATCTCGGTGACGAGATCGGCGATCTCGATCAGCTCGTCCTTGGCGTTGCGTCCGGTGAGGACGACATGCGTCAGCGGCGGCTTCTGCGTTTTCAGGAAGTCGACGACCTCGGCAATATCGAGATAGTCGTAGCGCATTGCGATGTTGATCTCGTCGAGCACGACCATGCGCAAATTGGGGTCGAGGATCAGCTCCTTCGCCTTCTCCCAGCCGGCCTTCGCCGCGGCGATGTCGCGGGCGCGGTCCTGCGTCTCCCAGGTAAAACCTTCGCCCATGGCGTGGAACTGGCAGAGATCGCCAAAATGCCCGGTGAGCAGGCGGCGCTCGCCGGTATCCCAGGCGCCCTTGATGAACTGGACGACCGCGCAAGGGAAGCCATGCGCGACGCAGCGAACGATCATGCCGAAGGCGGAGGAGGACTTGCCCTTGCCCGCGCCGGTATGGACGATGATCAGCCCCTTTTCGCCGCTCTTGGTCGCCATGATCTTGTCGCGGGCAACCTTCTTCTTCGCCATTTTCGTGGCATGCCGGGCGTCGGTGTCTTGCACCGCTGGGGTATCCGGTTCAGGCGTCATCTGAAATGGTCCTTCGGCTTGACAAGTGGCGGCCATGGGCAAATGGTGGGCCAGTGTTGGTTCCTGTCCTACGACAGGAGCTCTAGGGTGTAGATCTCAGAAAACACCGTATCATTAAAAAAAAAAATTTTTTATGTGTATAAGAGACAGCCGGGAGACCTGCCAGCGCGACTGTTTTGGACCGGCGGACGGGGTGTTCCGCGACGGGGAAACGGACCCTCTTTCGAGCGGTTCGTGCGCCTCATCGCCTCCCGCAGATATCCTGGAAGGGGCGATGGCCGTCACACTTCACGTTTGTATCACCTGCCGCGCCGGGCAGACACCCGGCGAAGGTGAAGCCACGCCCGGCGCACGGCTGCATGCCGCGATCCTCGAGGCCGGCGTGCCCGAGGGCGTCAACCTGGTTCCCGTCGAATGCCTCTCGGCGTGTAGCCAGGGCTGCTCGGTCGCACTCAGCGCGCCGGGCCGATGGTCCTACGTCTACGGCCGCCTGTCGGATGCCAATGCGAACGATGTGATCGCAGGCGCTTCGGCTTACGCGGCTGCGCCCGACGGCATCGTGCCATGGCGCAGCCGCCCCGAAATCTTCCGCAAGCAATCGCTTGCCCGCATTCCCCCCATCGCCGTCGTGCCGGAGGCCGCCGAATGAACACGCTCGCAAAAGTCCCGGTCACGGTCGTCACGGGTTTTCTGGGATCAGGCAAGACGACGCTGATCCAGCATCTGATCAGCAATGCCAACGGCAAGAAGCTCGCGGTGCTCGTCAACGAATTCGGCAGCGAAGGTGTTGACGGCGAGATCCTGAAATCCTGCGCAGATGCCAATTGCCCGGAGGAAAACATCGTCGAACTCGCCAATGGCTGCATCTGCTGCACCGTGGCCGACGATTTCATTCCGGCGATGGAGCAACTGCTCGCACGTCGGGTGAGGCCGGATCATATTCTGATCGAAACGTCGGGGCTGGCCTTGCCGAAGCCGCTGCTGAAAGCGTTCGACTGGCCGGAGATCCGCTCACGCATCACGGTCGACGGCGTGATTGCGCTCGCCGACGCCGAGGCTGTCGCGGCCGGACGCTTCGCGCCCGATCCGGCTGCGGTGGAGGCGCAGCGCGCGGCGGATGAGAATCTCGATCACGAGACGCCGCTGTCGGAGGTGTTCGAGGACCAGATCGCCTGCGCCGATATCGTGCTCCTGACCAAGGCCGATCTTGCCGGCGCGGCGGGACTCGAAGCAGCGAAGGCGGCGATCGCGGCGGAAATGCCGCGCCCCGTTCCAATGCTGCCGGTCGTCGACGGCGCGGTGGACTTGCGCGTGATCCTCGGTCTTGAGGCGGCGGCCGAAGATGATCTCGCCGCGCGCCCCTCGCATCACGACGGCGAGGACGATCACGAGCACAATGATTTCAACTCCGTCGTGATCGATCTGCCTGAGGTCGTCGACGTCGAGGCGCTGATCGCCTCGGTGCAACGGCTGGCGCGCGAGCAGAACGTGCTGCGCGCAAAGGGCTATATCGCGGTCAAGGGCAAACCGATGCGGCTGTTGCTGCAATCGGTCGGCGAACGCGTGCGGCACCAGTTCGATCAGCCCTGGGGCGTGCGTCCCCGGCAATCCAAGCTGGTCGTGATCGGCGAGCATGGCGACATCGACGAGACCGCGATCAAGGCAGGACTTGGTATCTCAGGGCTTGGGATCTGATGCACGTCGTCTTCCGCGAGAGCCGTGGTCTGGAAGAGACTGCGACGCCAAGGGACATCGGCCAGGATCCGGCCGATCTCGTGGTGCTCTCGTTCTCGGACTCAGATCTCGCCGCGTTCGCGGCTGGTTGGCGGCGAGGGTGCGCGAGCCTGCCGTCGCTGCGGCTGGCGAATCTCGCCGAGCTGCGTCATCCGTTGTCGGTCGACACCTATATCGAGCGGACGCTGTCGCAAGCGCGCGGCATTCTGCTGCGCCTGATCGGCGGCGAGTCCTATTGGGCGTATGGGCTTGCAGCCCTGCAGCAACTGGCGAAGGACCGCGGCATCGCGCTTGCCGTGTTGCCAGCGGATGGTCGCGACGATGAACGGCTGGATGCGTTCTCGACCTTGCCGGTCTCGACGCTCAGACGGCTGAAAGTGCTCTGCGACAAGGGCGGACCGGTCGCCGCACAAGCCGCGATCGCGCAGCTTGCGCTGGCCTCGGGTCTCTATGCGGGACCGGTGGTAGGTGAGATCGAGGTTCCCGAGATTGGATTTTACGAGCCGGGACGCGGCGTTGTCGGGGCGCTGCCCGACCCCGGCGGAAAACCTCGCGCGATCGTGACCTTCTATCGCTCTTATCTCACGGCCGCCGATACTGCGCCCGTCGATGCGCTGATCGCAGCGCTGCGCGAGAGAGGTTTCGAAGCCTTTGGTGTCTTCGTTACATCGTTGAAAGCGCCCGGCGTGGCGGATTGGCTACGCGCACTGTTTGCACAATGTCTGCCAGCGGCCATCGTCAACGCGACGGCGTTCTCTGCGCTTGGCGATGACGGCACGACGCCGTTCGATGCTGCGTCATGCCCGGTCTTCCAGGTCGCGCTCTCTACGGCACGTCGTGAGGACTGGGCCGAATCGCTGCGCGGGCTTTCGCCGGGCGATCTTGCGATGCACGTCGTGCTGCCGGAGGTCGACGGCCGCGTGTTTGCGGGCGTGGTGAGCTTCAAGTCGGCTGGCGAGCGCGATCCTGATCTGCAATTCGCCCATCTCGCCCATCGGCCGGACGAAGAGCGCATTGCCGCCGTCGTTGCGCGCGTGGCGGCCTGGCAGCGGCTCGCGGAGAAGCCGGCAAGCGAGAAGCGGCTGGCGATCGTGCTCTCCAACTATCCCGGTCGGCCGCACCAGATCGCCCACGCGGTCGGGCTCGATGCGCTCGCCTCCGTCGAAGTGCTGCTCTGTGATCTCAGCAAAGCCGGCTTCGATGTTGAACCACAGAGTGCTCTCGGCGATCACTTGCTGAAACAGGAATTGACGTGGAGCGCAGCCGATTATCGCGCGGCGCTTTCCCGCCTTCCGCAGGCATTGCAGGACGATCTGGCCCGCGCCTGGGGGCCGCCGGAGAATGATCCGAGCTGCCGCGGCGGCGCATTTCATTTCGCGGCGATCAGAAGCGGCAAGGCTATCATCGCGGTGCAGCCGGAACGTGGCTATGTCAGTCACCGCGACGCCGACTATCACGATCTTTCGCGCACCCCGCGCCATGCCTATGTCGCGTTCTATCTCTGGCTCCGGCAGCAGGGCATGGACGCCGTCGTGCACATGGGCGCGCATGGCACGCTGGAATGGCTGCCGGGGAAATCCGTGGCGTTGTCGTCGTCCTGCTGGCCCGAGGCGCTGATCGGCGGTCTGCCTGTCGTCTATCCCTTCATCGTCAACGACCCCGGCGAGGCCGCGCAGGCCAAGCGGCGCACCGGTGCGGTGACGATCGGCCATCTGCCACCGGCGCTGGCGAAGTCCGCGGTGCCGGAGGGCTTGCGCCGGCTCGAGCAGCTGCTCGACGAATATTCGACCGCCGACGGTCTCGATCCCGCGCGCCGGCACCGGCTCATTGCCGCTATCCGCGACGAGGCGCACGCGGCCGGCCTCGACGCCGACCTCGGCCTTGCCGCATCGGCGCTATCTGCCGAAGCGATTCCACGCATCGACCGTTTCGTCTGCGATCTCAAGGAAAGCCAGTTCGGCGATGGCCTGCATGTGTTCGGTCGGGGGACTTGCGGCGAAGCGGAGAGGGACGCGCTCATTGCGGCGCTGTCCGGCAGGCGCGTCGCCCCCGGGCCAGCGGGCTCGCCCTATCGCGGGCGCCAGGACGTGCTGCCGACCGGGCGCAACCTGTTCGCCGTCGATCCGCGCGCCGTGCCGACGCCGTCGGCGCATGCGCAAGGTGTGAAGCTCGCCGAAGAACTGTTGCGCCGCCACTTGCAGGATCACGGTGACTGGCCGAAGGGGCTCGTCGTCGATCTCTGGGGGTCCGCGACCATGCGCACGGCGGGTGAGGAGTTTGCGATGGCGTTGCATCTGGCCGGGCTCGCGCCGCGCTGGGATCACGCATCAGGACGCGTGACTGGCTACGACATGATCGCGCTGGCCGAGCTCGGCCGTCCTCGCATCGACGTCACACTTCGCGTGTCGGGACTGTTCCGCGACGTCTTCGCGGGCCTTGCGCAATTGTTCGAGGCGGCCAGCGAGGCACTCTCGACGCGCGAAGGCGAGGGTAACGAAAATCCCTATCGCACGCGCGCCGCGCGCGTGTTCGGGCCACGTCCCGGACAATATGGCGTCGGCCTCTCCTCGATACCGGATGTCTTCACTGAAGGTTCGCGCGAGGCGGCCGCCGAGGCCTGGCTGTCGGCCTCATCCTGGGCGTTGTCTTCAGACGGCGAGATGCGGCCCGATCGCGCCGGCATCGAGACGAGGCTCGCCAGCGCCAACGCCTTCGTCCATGTGCAGGATCTGCCAGAGACAGACCTGCTGCTCGCCGCCGACTATGCCGCGCATGAGGCGGGCGTTGCGGCTGCGGCGGCAAAGCTAGGCGTGGCCGCGCCGTCGCTCTATCACCTCGACGCGACGCGGCCCGACCAGCCGCAGGCGCGCGCGCTTACGGAAGAGATTTCGCGCGTCGTTCGCGCCCGCGCCGCCAACCCGGACTGGATCGCAGGCATGATGCGCCATGGTTTTCGCGGCGCTGCCGAGATCACTGCGACGCTCGAGCACATGGCCGCATTCGCGCATCTGGCGGGCGCCGTGCCGCCGTATCTGTTCGATGTCTATTATGATGCGACCCTAGGCAACGACGATGTCAGGTCGTTCATGGCGCGGGAAAATCCGGCCGCCTTGGCTGCGATCGAAATCTGCTTCGCTCGCCTGCACGAAGCTGCCCTCTGGAAGACCCGCCGCAACTCGATCGCGGCGGCGCTGAAGGAGGCCTCATGAGCGCGGTCGCGATCAAGGGCTGGTGTCCCGGCGCGCTGCGGCCGATGCTGTCGGGTGACGGCCTCGTGGTCCGCGTGCGCCCGCATGGCGGCCGGCTGGCGGCGGCGCAGGCGGCAGGCATTGCGGAGCTTGCCGCGCGGTATGGCAACGGTTTGATCGACGTGACCAGCCGGGCCAATCTTCAAGTGAGGGGCGTGACCGAGGCGGCGCATCTGCCTCTCCTCGACGGCCTCGCGCAATTGGGCCTGCTCGATTCCGATCCGGAGACCGAATCACGACGCAATATTCTGGTGACGCCATTCTGGAACGCCGGCGACGACACCTGCCTGCTCGCCGACGAGCTCGAGCAGGCTCTTGCGGGTAGCGCGCTCGATCTTCCGACCAAGTTCGGCTTTGCCATTGATGACGGTCGTGAGCGTGTGCTGACGAGCGCATCCGCGGACATCCGGATCGAGCGCGACCGTACGGGGGCGCTCATGGTGCGTGCCGATGGCGCGCAAGTCGGGCGCGCGGTTACGCGGCGAGAAGTTGTGACCGCGGCGCTCGCGTTGGCAGAGTGGTTCGTGGCATCCCGTGACGCCAAGGTCGGGCGAGGGCGGATGGCAGCACATATCGCTGCCGGCGCGAAATTGCCTGACGCCTTGCGTGGCGAGGTCGAGCCTGCCGTCACGGCAGCTGCAGCCCGTCCTGGTCTTTACCCGCAAGGCGCGATGATTGGTGCGGCCTTTGGGCAGTTGCCGCATTCGGCGCTCACTCATCTTGCCTCTTGCGCGCCGGCGCTGCGCATGACGCCGTGGCGGATGATTTTGGCGGAGGGCATGCGCGAGCTGCCGGGCGGTGAAGGCCTCATCACCCGGGCCGATGATCCCGCGCTGCGCGTGATCGCCTGTAGCGGCGCGCCGCGTTGCCGTGAGGCACATGCCGACACCCGCACGCTTGCTGCCGCGCTCGCGCCTCACATCGCGCCTGATGCGCGGCTTCACGTCTCCGGCTGCGCCAAGGGTTGCGCGCATTCGGGACCGGCAACGCTTACGCTCGTTGCAACTCGTGACGGATTTGATTTCGTCCGTTGCGGCTCGACCCGCGATATGCCTGTGCGGCGTGGTCTGAGCGGCGCCGAGATCGTCAAAAATCCCTCCGTGCTAATGGGAGGGCGCTGATGCCGCACGTGTACGAGACCGACGGCGCGGCGATCTATCGGCAATCCTTTGCGACCATCCGTGCCGAGGCCGACCTCGCGCGCTTCACGCCGGACGAAGAGCAGGTCGTCGTGCGCATGATCCATGCCGCTGGGATGGTTGGGCTCGAGATGAATGTCCGCTTCACGCCCGGCATGGCGCGCACCGCGCGCGCGGCGCTCGAGAGCGGCGCGCCGATCCTGTGCGATGCGCGCATGGTGTCGGAAGGAATTACGCGCGCGCGGCTGCCGGCGAACAATGCCGTCATCTGCACGCTCGGCGATCCTGCCGTGCTCGCGCTCGCCGAAACCATGCGCAACACGCGCTCGGCGGCGGCGCTCGAGCTTTGGCGGCCGCATCTGAACGGTGCGATCGTTGCGATCGGCAACGCGCCGACCGCGCTGTTTCACCTGCTGAACATGCTGGAGGACGAAAACTGTCCACGTCCGGCGGCGATCATCGGCTGTCCGGTCGGCTTCGTCGGCGCGGCCGAATCCAAGGCAGCCCTGATGGCGAATCCGCCGGCGCCGGCATTGGCGGTCGACGGGCGCCTCGGCGGCTCGGCGATTACCGTTGCCGCCGTGAATGCGCTGGCGAGCCGGAGCGAATAGAGATGGGGCGTATCATCTGCTGCGGCCTTGGGCCCGGCGATCCCGATCTGATGAGTGTGCGCGCCGATCGCGAGGTGCGCACGGCCAAGCACGTTGCATATTTCCGCAAGAAAGGGCGTCCCGGCCAGGCGCGGCGCATCGTCGAGGGCATGCTCGCAGGCGACGTCACCGAATATCCGATGGAATATCCGGTCACGACGGAGATCGCCTTCGACAGCCTGGAATATGTGCGCCTGCTCGCCGGCTTCTACGACGAATGGGCCGAGCGGCTGGCGCGGCTGGCGCGCGCGGTCGACGTCGTCGTGCTCTGCGAAGGCGATCCTTACTTCTACGGCTCCTTCATGCACCTGCACGCACGTTTGCAGGGGCGCGTCGAGATCGAGGTCATTGCCGGCATTCCCGGCATGGCCGGCTGCTGGAACGCGGTCGGCCAGCCGATCGCGCTCGGCGATGACGTGACGACGGTCCTGATGGGCACGCTGGCCGAGGACGAGCTTGAGCAGCGCATGTGCAATTCCGATGCGCTCGTCATCATGAAGACCGGTCGCAATCTGCGAAAAGTGCGTCGCGCGCTCGCCTCCGCCGGCAGGCTCGATGATGCCTGGCTGGTCGAGCGCGGCACCATGCCTGGTGAGCGCGTTGCGCGGCTCGCCGATATCGACGAATCCGACTGTCCTTATTTTGCAATCGTGCTGGTGCACGGGCGGGGACGGCGCATGGACGCCGGCGAATGACGGGAACGCTGACCATCGCGGGGCTTGGGCCCGGCGACGAGGCCTTGGTGACGCGGGAGGTTTCTGCTGCGCTCGCGGCTGCGACCGACGTCGTGGGCTATGCTCCCTATGTCGCGCGTGTTGCGCCCCGCGATGGCCTGACGCTGCACCCCTCGGACAATCGCGTGGAGCTTCAGCGCGCGAGCGAAGCGCTGCGGCTTGCAGCGGAAGGACGGCAGGTGGTCGTGGTGTCGTCCGGCGATCCCGGCGTGTTCGCGATGGCGTCGGCCGTATTCGAGGCGCTTGAACAGACTCCAGAATGGCGGGAACTGCCGATCCGCGTGCTGCCCGGCGTGACCGCGATGCTGGCCGCCGCCGCGCGCGCGGGCGCGCCGCTCGGCCATGATTTTTGCGCGATCAATCTCTCTGACAATCTCAAGCCATGGCCATTGATCGAGAAGCGCCTGCGACTCGCGGCGGAGGCCGATTTCGCCATTGCGCTCTACAATCCGCGCTCGGCGAGCCGGCCGGAAGGCTTTGGCCGCGCGCTCGCGGTGCTGAAGGAGGCGGGCTGCGGCGAGAGGCTGGTGATCTTCGCCCGCGCGATCAGCGCGCCGGACGAGCGGATCGAGACGGTCGCGCTGAACGAGGCGACACCGGAGATGGCCGATATGCGCACGCTCGTGATCGTCGGCAATTCGCAGACGCGCCGTGTCGGCCGTTGGGTCTATGCACCGAGGCAGGCCCGATGACCGAGCCACGCCATGACTTCGGCTACGCTTTCTACCCGCAGCCGCTCGGGAAGTCGCGGCCGTGCGATCATGATGACGGGCAGGCTAAGGGCGCGGGCCGCGTCGATCTTGGCGCGCGCGCCTTCGCCGCCGGAATTGCGGGCGACGATCCATGCGATGCCACGCGACCGCAGCAGCTCAACCTCGCCCTCGAAGGTGAACGGCCCACGCGACACGATGATTTCGGCTTCGAACGGCAGCGTCGCCTCGGAAGGATCGACGAAGCGCAATGTGTAGGTGTGCTGCGGTCTCTCGCCAAACGGGGCGATATGCTGCCGGCCGATCGCGAGGAAAACGCGCGCCGCCTCCTCGGGCAGCGCCGCGACAGCGGCGGCGAGATCCTCGACCTCGATCCAGTTATCGCGCGGCGCTTTCATCCAGGGCGCGCGTTCGAGCGCGATCAGCGGTGTTTGCGTTTCCTCGCAGGCCAGGGCCGCATTGCGGCTCATCTCAGCGGCAAAGGGATGCGTGGCGTCAATGACGTGCGTGACGCCTTCTTGCCGGATGTAATCCGCAAGTCCGCTCACGCCGCCAAAGCCGCCGGTGCGGATCGGCAGGGGCTGTCCGGCAGGCACGCGGGTGCGACCGCCATAGGAATAGATCGCATCGACGCCGGCGCGCGCGATCTCCGTGGCGAGCGCATTCGCATCACTCGTTCCGCCCAGAATGAGGGCGCGCATCATGGCTGATCCCTGGCTGACCATCATCGGTATCGGCGAAGATGGCCTTGCCGGCCTCTCCGAGGCAAGCCGAAAGGCGCTTGCCAGGGCCGAGACCGTGTTCGGCGGCGAGCGCCATCTTGCGCTGGCAGGCATAACCGATCGTGGCCGCCCGTGGCCAGTGCCGTTCGATGCGGATGTCGTGCTGGGCTGCCGCGGCCGGCCCACCGCGGTGCTCGCGTCCGGTGATCCGTTCTGGCACGGCGCCGGCGCCAGCCTCGCAGAGAGGCTTCAGGCCGGTGAGTGGATCGCGCATTCCGCGCCGTCGACGTTCTCGCTTGCCGCGGCGAGGCTGGGCTGGCGGCTGGAGAATGTCGTCTGTCTCGGATTGCACGCCGCGCCGTTCGAACGCCTGGTGCCGCATCTCGCCAATGGTGCGCGGATTATTTGCCTTGTGCGCGACGGCAAGGCCGCCGGCGATCTCGCGAAGTGGCTGACGGAACGGGGCTGGGGTGCTTCAGCACTGTGGACTCTCACCGCGCTCGGCGGCCCGCGAGAAAACATCAGAGCGCATCGTGCAGACGGTTTCACGGCGGAAGCCGGCGACAGCCTGATCGCGGTCGCGCTAGAGACAAGGGGCCTGAATGGCATTCCGCGCAGTTCCGGACTTGCCGACGATCTCTTCGCGCATGACGGCCAGATCACAAAGCGGCCGATGCGCGCGCTGGCCTTGTCCGCGCTGGCGCCTCGACCCGGTGAATGCCTCTGGGACATCGGCGCGGGCTCCGGCTCGATCTCGGTCGAATGGGCCTTGTGCGGCGGTTCGGCGATTGCGGTCGAGGCGCGCGAGGACCGCGTTGTAAACATCCGGCGCAATGCCACGGCACTCGGACTTGCACACAAGATCACCGTCATCGCCGAACCTGCGCCCGGTGCACTGGTAGGTCTGGCGGCGCCGGACGCCGTGTTCATCGGCGGTGGTCTCGACGCCGCGATGTTCGATGCTATCTGGTCTCGCATTGGGTCAGGTACGCGGCTGGTGGCCCATGCCGTGACGCTGGAGACGGAAACGTTGCTGGTGGAGCTTTACCAGCGCCATGGCGGCGACTTGATGCGGGTCGAGATCGCACATGCGGGCTCGTTGGGGCGCTATCGCTCCTGGGAGGTGGCGCGGCCGGTCGTGCAATGGAGCGCGGTGCGATGAGGGTCGCAGGGCTCGGCTTCAGGAGCGACGTCACGCTTGCCGCGCTGCGCGAGGCGCTTCTCGCCGCCGGCGGTGTGGAAGGTTTAGCGGCTGTCGCAACCGTCAGCGACAAGGCGGACAGCGCCGCGCTGAAGCTGCTCGCGGGCGAATTCAACGTGCCGATCAAGGCCATTTCCGCCAATAAGCTCGTGGGCATTACGACGCCGACGCAGTCAGGCCTCATCAAGGAAAAATTCGGCACCGGATCGGTGGCGGAAGCCGTCGCGCTCGCGGCAGCGGGCCGTGATGCGCGCCTGATTGCGACGCGCGTGGTCTCGCAGGACCGGACCGCGACCGCGGCGATTGCGGAGGGAGACGGCGAATGACCGTGCATTTCATTGGAGCAGGGCCGGGCGCCGCCGATCTCCTCACCTTGCGCGGGCGCGACCTGATCGCAGCCTCACTGGTTTGCCTTTATGCGGGCTCGCTCGTGCCCGAAGGCGTTCTGGTGCACTGCCCGAAGGGCGCCCGGATCGTCAACACGGCGCCATTGTCGCTCGACGAGATCATCGCCGAGATTGCCAACGCGCACGCGGAAGGCAAGGATGTCGCGCGGCTGCATTCGGGCGATGTTTCGATTTGGTCGGCGATGGGTGAGCAATTGCGCCGCCTGCGCGCGCTCGGCATTCCCTTCACCGTCACGCCGGGCGTGCCGTCCTTCTCGGCGGCCGCCGCAGCGCTGGAAGCCGAGCTGACCTTGCCGGGGCTTACGCAATCTGTGGTGCTGACGCGTACGCCAGGCCGGGCGAGCGCGATGCCGGAGGGCGAGAAGCTTGCTGCGTTCGCCGCGACCGGCTCGGTGCTTGCCATTCATCTGTCGATCCATTTGCTCGACAAGGTGATTGCGGAGCTGACGCCGCATTATGGCGCGGATTGTCCGGTGGCGATCGTCTGGCGCGCGAGCTGGCCGGACCAGCGCATCGTGCGCGCGACGCTTGCCACGCTCGATGCGGCTGTCGGCGCCGAGCTCGGGCGCACCGCGCTCATCCTGGTCGGCCGGACACTCGGCTCGGAGGAATTCTCAGAGAGCCGCCTTTACGCCGCGGACTATGACCGCCGCTACCGGCCGGTCGGGCCGGCGCCGCGTTTTCCGGAGGAGTCGTGATGCCTGCGGGTTTCGTCATCTCGGCGCCGGCTTCCGGTGTCGGCAAGACGACGCTGACGTTAGCGCTCGCGCGCGCCTATCGCGATCGCGGACTCACTGTGCAGTGCTTCAAGAGCGGCCCCGATTACATCGATCCTGCTTTTCATGCGGCGGCCACGGGGCGTGCCTCCGTCAACATCGATAGCTGGGCGATGGATCGCGCGACGATCGAGCATCTCGTCAGCCGCGGTGCGAACGCCGATCTCGTGCTGGCCGAGGGTTCGATGGGCCTGTTCGACGGCGTCGCCGCGCGCGGCGTCTCGGGGACGGGCGCCACCGCCGACATCGCGGAGATGATGGGCTGGCCGGTGCTGCTGGTGATCGATCCGTCCGGCCAGGCCCAGACGGCGGCCGCGATTGCGACGGGCTTGCGGGATTTCCGCAGCGGGGTGGGTCTCGCCGGCGTCGTGCTCAACCGCGTCGCGAGCCCGCGGCATGAGGACCTCGTGCGCCGCGCTTTGGCCGATGCGGGCATTGCCGTGTTCGGCGCGCTGCCACGCCACGCCGAGATCAGCGTGCCGAAACGGCATCTCGGCCTGGTGCAGGCGGAGGAGCAGACGGAGATCGGTCGCCTGATCGATGAGGCCGCGCGCTTCGTCGGCGAGCACGTCGATCTCGACGCCGTGCTCGGCGCGGCATCTGCATGGACATCGCAGCCAATCACGAATCGGGTTAACGTCACGCCGCCAGGCCAGCGCATTGCGCTAGCGCGCGACGCCGCGTTCTCCTTTGTCTATCCGCATATGCTCGAGGCTTGGCGTGCTGCCGGTGCGGAGATCCTGCCGTTCTCGCCGCTCGCCGATGAGGGACCCGATGCAAGCGCCGATGTGTGCTGGCTGCCCGGCGGCTATCCGGAACTGCACGCCGGCCGTATCGCCGCGAATGCGCGCTTTCGCGAGCGCTTGCGCGCCTTCGCCGAGACGCGGCCGGTCCACGGCGAATGCGGCGGCTACATGGTGATGGGCGCGGCCTTGACCGATGCCGACGGCGCGCGGCACGAGATGCTTGGCCTCTTGGGCCTGGAGACGAGCTTTGCCAAGCGCCGCATGCACCTTGGCTACCGTCTTGCCGAGCTCGCAGCGCCAATGCCGGGACATCAGCCCGGCGCGCGCCTGCGCGGTCATGAATTCCACTATTCGACGATTCTCGCGCAGCCTGATGTATCGCTTGCGATCGTGCGTGACGCGACGGGCGCAACCGTCGCGGAGACCGGATCGCGACGCGGATATGCGACGGGCACCTTCTTTCATTTGATTGCGGAGGACCGGTGAGCGGCTTCGTCTCCTTCATCTCCGCCGGCCCCGGCGATCCCGAGCTTTTGACGCTCAAGGGCGCGGCGCGGCTGCGCGAGGCCGACGTCGTGCTCTATGACGATCTCGCTTCCGGCACGATCCTCGAGCTTGCCCGACCCGGCGCCAATCTGGTGGCAGTCGGAAAACGCGCCGGCCGGCCCTCGACCAAGCAGCAGCACGTCAACCGCCTGCTGGTCGATTATGCGGCGACCGGCGCGCGCGTGGTGCGGCTGAAATCCGGCGATGCCGGCATCTTCGGCCGGCTCGAGGAAGAGATCGAGACGCTTCGGGCGTCGGGGATCGGCTACGAGATCGTGCCCGGCGTCACCTCGGCCTGCGTCGCGGCGGCGCAAGCCGGCATCCCCCTGACCCGGCGGAATACCGCGCGCCGGGTGCAGTTCGTCACCGGGGCCGACGTGACCGGGCAGCTTCCGCAAAATCTGAACTGGACGGCGCTGGCCGACCCGGATGCGACGACGGTGATCTATATGGGCCGGCGCACGTTCCCGGAACTGGCCACCAAGCTGATTGCGCAGGGTCTTTCGCCGGAAACGCCCGCGCTGTTTGCGGAATCCCTGGGCCGCGCCGACGAGCGGCTCGTCCGCACCACGATCGCAAAGCTCGCCGAAGAGCTCGCGCAGGCCGTGCCCGCGACCACCGCCGCCGTCATCCTGTTTGGCGCACTAGCGGGAGAATCGTCGTGATGATGTCCGCAGTTGCCGTTCGACCCTTGACGCCCGGCTTGCGAAAGAGGCACACAAGAGGGGCATGGTGCTCGATGCGGCGCAAAGCGCCGGAGCATAATCGGGAATGGGGGTGGGCGGACCCAGTTGCGGCGCCCCAAACCCCAGCCGCCCCCGCGACTGTAAGCGGTGAGGGGCTCCGATCCGCCACTGGGCCGCAAGGCTCGGGAAGGCCGGAGATCCCCTTCGATCCGCGAGCCAGGAGACCGGCCCTGCACGTTTGGACGCCAAGGCCGTCGGGTGTGACGGCAGGAAGGACTTGAACCATGCATATCGAACCAGGAATCGTGACGGGCGCCAAGCTCGTGTTGAGTTACGCAACCGGCATCGCCACTGGCGGCGTTGCGCTGAAGCTTACGGCGGAGACCGTGCGCGAGCAGGGCGTCAGCTCGTTTGCGGTACGGACGGCTGCGACCACCGCGCTGGTCTTCACCTTCTTCGAGATCCTGCCGCACTTCCCGGTCGGGGTTTCCGAGGTGCACTTCATCCTCGGCTCGACCCTGTTCCTGCTGTTCGGCGCGGCGCCGGCGGCCCTTGGTCTCGCGCTTGGTCTCTTGCTGCAAGGCTTGTTCTTCGTGCCGACCGACCTGCCGCAATACGGCATGAACGTCACCACGCTGCTGGTGCCGCTGTTCGCGATCCAGGCGCTCGCGACCCGCATCATCCCCCGCGACACGGCCTATGTCGACCTGCAGTATCGTCAGGCGCTGGCGCTCTCGACGGCGTATCAGTCGGGCATCATCGCCTGGGTTGCGTTCTGGGCGATCTATGGCGCGGGCTTTGGCGCTGCGAACCTCGCCAACATCGCGACCTTCGCCGCGTCCTATGCGCTGGTCATCGTGATCGAGCCGCTGGCCGATCTCGCCGTGCTGGCGCTGGCAAAATCGCTGCGTGGCGTCACCGCGCCCGGCCTCGTCACCCCGCGCCTGCACAACGCGGCGTAGAGATGAGCTGAGGGGCGGCCGTTCATGGTCGCCCTTCACACTCGTGATGGTCACGCTCTCCCTGATAGGTATCGGTTGCGGCGATCCCGAGCAGCTCACGCTTGCCGCGATCCGTGCCATCAATGCGGCAGATCTCGTGCTGATTCCGCGCAAGGGGACGCAGAAGTCCGATCTCGCCGACCTGCGGCGGACGATTTGCGCCGATGTGCTCACCAACAAAGAGACGCGTATCGCGGAGTTCGACTTGCCGGTGCGTGACGCCGGCGAAGCTGACTACCGCAAGGGCGTCGACGACTGGCATGGTGCGGTTGCTGCGACCTGGTCGCAGGCGATCGCGGGACATCTCGCACATGATGGCCGCGTTGCGTTGCTGATCTGGGGCGACCCGTCGCTCTATGACTCGTCCCTGAGGATCGCGCGACGGCTTGATCCTTTGCCCGCGATCGAAGTCATCCCCGGCATCACGTCGATCCAGGCGCTGTGCGCGGCGCATGCGCTGCCGCTGAACGATATCGGCGCGCCTTTCCTGGTCACGACAGGGCGGCGACTGCGCGAAGGCGGCTGGCCTGACGGAGCCGACACCGTGGTGGTGATGCTCGATGGCGGCACGGCGTTTCAGTCGCTCGATCCGCAAGGCCTGCAGATCTGGTGGGGCGCCTATCTCGGCATGCCCGATCAGGTCGTCATGTCGGGTGCGTTGGCCGAGATCGGTCCGCGCATCGTCGCCGCACGGCAGGAGGCGCGCGAACGGCACGGCTGGATCATGGACAGCTACATTCTCAAACGCAGCGTGTGACGCGACCGCAGTCGCGTGAACGGAGGCAGGACGACATGCTCCCCAATTGGGTTTACGAGAAATGCCCGGGTATCTCGACCTCGCACCGCGAGGCGGCGATGGCGCGGCAGGCGCAACTGACCAAGCCGACCGGTGCGCTCGGTCGGCTCGAGCAGGTCGCGATCGACCTTGCGGGCCTGCAGGAGACGGAGCAGCCGCGCGCCGCGCGCGTGCCGATCATCGTCTTTGCCGGCGATCACGGCATCGTCGCCCAGGGCGTCTCCGCCTATCCGCAGGAAGTCACGATCGCGATGATGTCGAATTTCGCCGCCGGCGGCGCTGCGATTTCGGTGCTGGCGCGTGAATTGGGCTCAAGTCTCGAGGTCGTCGATGCCGGCTCGCTGGCACAGTCGGTGGTCGCGGGGATTGTCGCGGACAAGCCGCGCTGCGGCACGCGCGATTTCAGCGTGGAAGCTGCGCTGGAGCCGGCGGAGCTGGTGTTTGCGTTCGAATGCGGACAGCGCGCTGTGACGCGTGCGGCGGCGAAGCAGCCTGATCTCCTCATCCTCGGTGAGATGGGCATCGGCAATACCACGGCGTCGGCGGCGATCGCGGCGAGCCTGCTCGGGGTGAGCGCCGACGAGATCGCCGGTAGCGGCACCGGTGTCGATGCCGCAGGGCGTGCACGCAAGGCGCGCGTGATCGACGCTGCGCTTGCACGGCATGGCCTGACGAAGACGGGCGCGTCTGCGGAGGAGGTCCTGCGCGCAGTCGGCGGCCTCGAAATCGCGGCGATCTGCGGCGCAATCATCGCGGCTGCACAGCGGCGTGTTCCAACCCTGATCGACGGCTTCATCGTGTCGGTTGCTGCGCTGGCGGCCGCGCGCCTCAATCCGTCATGTCAACCGTTCCTGCTGCCGTCGCACCAGTCGGCGGAACTGGGTCATCGCCTGGTGCTTCGCGCGCTCAACGTTCAGCCGCTGGTCAGCCTCGATCTCAGGCTCGGGGAGGGATCGGGCGCCGCGATCGCGCTGCCGCTGGTGCGGCTCGCCTGCGCCCTGCACAATGGCATGGCGACGTTCGCGCAGGCCAATGTTCCGGATCGTCCCTCCTGATAGCACTCAAACGATCGTCTGATTGACCGAGACGACGCGCCAGCCGTTCGCGAGCCGGTCGATGTGGGTGAGCGAGAGTGGCTCGATCGCAAAGCGCAGCGCCGCCTCCGGGGCGAGGTCGAGCGCGATGCACAGCACAGCGCGGATGGTGCCGGAATGGACGACGAGGACCGCCGGTCCTCTTTCGATGCGGTGAAGGCCTTCACGGGTTCTGGCGATCTGATCTTCAAAACTTTCGCCGCCCGGCGGCCTCGCGTGCGCTGGATTGGCCCAGAACTGCGCGTAGGGCTCGCCGCCCGAGGCGGCGAGATCGTCGTGACGTCGTCCGGTCCATTCGCCAAAATCCTGCTCGCTGAACCCGGGCACGAGGATCGGATCGAGCCCGAGCGCGTGTGCCGTGTCGACGGTCCGTCGTGCCGGGCTCGCGTAGCTCGCGGCCCCCTGCGGCAGGCACCGTCGCAACGCGTCCAAACGCGTCCGGTCGCTGAGGTCGGCCTGCGCATCCATGGCGTGGATCGTCCCCGCGACGCCATCGACGACCGCATGTCTCACCAACCAGAGGAAGGTGTTCCCCTCCATTCAGCATCTCCACAGACGTTTGCACCGCTGCGACAAGAATGCCGCGGCCAGCACATTGACTCTCTGTCGCTCCTAATCATAGATGCTCGCGACGGTTTCCCCATCCGGGGATGAAAAGGGAATGCGGTGCGGGGATTTTCCCCAATGCCGTAGCTGCCCCCGCAACTGTAAGCGGAGAATCCTTCGTCACAAGCCACTGGGCTCTCGGTCCCGGGAAGGCGGCGAAGAGGTCACGACCCGCGAGCCAGGAGACCTGCCGTCAGCCGTGGTCACACGCGAAGATGTCGGTCGGGGAGTACAGACATTTGGCTTAGCTGGAGGCGAGAACTGCGCCGAAGGTTGAGACTTGGTTCGCTGTGACGTGCCACTGACGTCATACCGAGGTCCGAACCATGTCTTCCGCCCGCACCGGCTACCCGCGCAAATTCCTGCGCGCGTCCAGCATTCTCACGCCGTTCATCTTCGTCGATATTTCCGCAGCCGTTGCGCAGCAAGTCCGCGAGCAATTGCCGCCGGTCGAGGTCCGCCAGGCCGACCAAAGCCGCAAGCCGGCCAAGCCGGGCGGACGCAATGAGCGAAGCGCCCGGCGCGCGGCGCCGAACAGAACGGCGACCGCCGTGACCTCGCAAAAGCCGGCCGTTCACGCGACGCAGACACCACTCAACACGAATGCAGTGGCTGAAAGCGCTTCGCGTCTCGGCCTCACTGCGCGTGAGGTGCCCGCGACCGTCGAGGTGATCTCGGCCGAGACGATCCGAGAGCAGGGCTACCGGACCGTTTCGGACGTCGCCCAGGGCACGGTCGGCGTGACCGCCGGCGACAATCCGGCGGAGCCTTCGGCCTTCTCGATGCGCGGCTTCACCAACAGTCAGATCAATACTCTCTACAACGGCATCAAGATCGGCCCGCAGAACATGACCTCGCGCATCATGGACACGGCCAATCTGGAAGCGGTGGAGGTTCTGAAGGGGCCGGCCTCGCTGATGTCAGGCGAGGGCGCCAGCGGCGGCGCGGTCAATTTCGTGACCAAGCAGCCGCACACCGGGCCGGTCCAGAACGAGGCATTCTTTTCGTACGACTCGCTGAACTCGTACCGCAGCTATTACGGCTCCGGTGGCAGCACCAATGTGCAGGGTCTCGATTATCGGTTCGACGTCAGCCGGTCCTCGCTCAATGGCTTTGCCGACGACACCAGCACCAAGACGCTCGATGTATCGAGCCAGCTCAACTATCGCGTCTCGGACAATCTCAAGCTCTGGGGCGCGATCGAATACAGGGAGGATCGCTCAAAGGCCTATTGGGGCGTTCCGCTGGTGCCGATCGCCTACAGCGGGTCGCACGCCACAGCCGGCATCGTCTCCGGCAGCTACGTCTCGAACTACAACGGGTCGAATCTCGGCCCCGTCACGATCGACGACCGCACCTTCAACACCAACTACAATGTGCTCGACAATCGCAACGCGGCGCAGGAGGTGTGGCTGCGTGGCGGCTTCGAGCTCAAGCTCGCGCAGGGCCTCACCTTGAAGAGCCAGACCTATGGCTATGGTGCCGAGCGTACGTGGTTCAACAACGAGGTCGAGGCGTTCAACGCCAATTCAAACCTGGTCGATCGCGAGCGCTTCTATGTGGCGCACAGCCAGCGGCTGGTCGGCAACGTCACCGACCTGACCTGGGATGCGAATATCGCAGGTTTTGACAATCGCCTGGTGACGACCTTCGCCGCGAGCGATCTCGATTTCGTCCGGCCGGGCGCGGCGAATTTCCCGCATGATCTCGTCACGCTGGTCGATCCCGCGCGTGGTTACTATGGCCCGCTCACGACGCAGCAGCAGACGGCGCGCATCGACAACGAAGCATTGTCGTTCGAGGACCGGCTGAAGATCACCCGAAGCTTCGCGCTGATCGGCGGCCTGCGCGTCGAGCATATCGGGCTCGACCGCAATTCGACCAACGTCGGCGGTCTTGAGAAGGCGGGCTTCCCGTTCTCGAAGGACTGGGCGCCGGTGACCGGCCGCATCGGCTACACCTGGGAAGCGGTGCCCGGCCTGACCTTCTATAGCCAGTATGCGACCGGCGCCGACGTCTCGGCCAACAACATCTTCCTGCTCGCACCAACGCAGCCGCTCGACCTGACGACCTCGCGCACCTACGAGACCGGCGTCAAGCATCTGTTCTGGGACAATCGGGCAGAATGGTCGTTCTCGGCCTACGACATCCTGCGCAAGAACGTCTATGCAGCCGCCGGCGGCATGCAGCTCAACATTGCCGGGCGACAGGAGTCCAAGGGCGTGGAGCTCGCCGGTGCCGTGCGCGTGACGGACGCCATGCGGCTGTGGGGCAATATCGCCTATGTCGATGCACGCTATGCCGACTACAATTTTGCCGGTGGCTCGTTCTCCGGCAATACGCCGCCAAACGTGCCGCGCATCGTCGCCAATGCCGGCGCATCCTATCGCTTCTTCACACCTTTCCTCACACCTTGGCCGGTGGAGCTCGGCGTCGTCGGACGTCACGTCGGCGATCGCTACAACACCGATGCGAACACCGTGACGCTGAACGCCTACACGATCGCAGACGTCTACGCATTCGTCGACATCCCGAAATCGGTCTTCGCCGCCGTCGAGCAGACGCGTCTGACGTTCCGCGTGCGCAATATCACCGACAAGCGCTATGCGGTCTGGGGCGATCCGTTCTACCCCGATCAGGTTCTGCTGGGCGCGCCGCGCACCTATGAGATCTCCGCCGCGTTCAAGTGGTAAGGTGATGATCGCATGATGGGCGCGACGATCCTGCTGCACCGCTGGCTTGGAATTGCGTTCTGCCTGCTGTTTGCGATGTGGTTCGCAAGCGGAATCGTGATGCACTTCGTTCCGTTTCCTTCATTGAGTGAAGCGGAACGCGTCGAAAGTCTCGCACCACTGGGAAACGTGGCTGCGGGGATTGGGCCGTCGGACGCCGTCGCGGCGAGCGGACTGTCCGACGCTGCGCGCGTGCGGCTGATCCGGCGGAGCGACGGTCCAGTCTACGTCGTCATGGGGCCTTCGCGGTCGCATGCAATCCGCGCAACGGACGGCGCCGACGCCGCCGTGACATCGCCGGACGTTGCACTTGCCATCGCGACCGATCATGCGCCACGGCGCGGGCTTGATGTTGCCCGCGCGTCGGTCGTCGCGCTTGCCGAGTACGATCAATGGAGCGTGCCAAACGGCTTCGATCGGCATCGGCCGCTGTTCCGCGTGGCACTCGCCGACGCTGATGGGACGGAGCTTTACGTATCGTCGGTCACGGGCGAGATCGTCCTGGATACGATGCGGCGCGAGCGCGGATGGAATTTCATCGGCAGCGTCGTGCACTGGATCTATCCGACTGTGCTGAGGCGCAACTGGTCGCTGTGGGACGGGGTCGTCTGGAGCCTCTCGCTGTTCGCATTGATCGCAGCCGTGCTTGGCGCTGCGCTGGGCATCGCGCGGTTCAGGCTTGAAAAAGGGCGAATGCGCTCACCCTATCGCGGCTGGCATGCCCTGCATCACGTCATCGGGCTCTTGGCGACGATCTTCGTGCTGACTTGGATCTTCAGTGGCTGGCTGTCCATGGACCACGGGCGCTTGTTCTCACGCGGGCAGTTGACGCAAGCCGAAGCGAATATCGCCTCTGCGGTGCCCGACTGGTCCGCGCTTGCGACGGTGAACTGGCCGCCCATCTCACCATCGACCCGCGAGGTCGAGTGGTTCGCCTTCAACGGCAGCTTCTACCGGCGCGACCGCGTCGGTCTCGACAGGCAGATCCTGGTCAGGGCAGGGGATTCGAAACCGGACGAGCAACAGCCATTCCTGAATCCTCGCGATATCTCAGGAGTGACCGAGCGTCTTTGGGACGGTTGTGGCGTTCCAGCACCGGTCAGTGCGACCGATGAGTATCCTGCATCGTCTTTGCTGCCGGGTGGACCCGTCTACCGCACGCGATGCGGCGACGTCTGGTTCGACATCGACGGTTCGAACGGCGTAGTGCTGCAAAAGCTGGATTCGTCGCGACGGGTCTATCGTTGGCTCTACAGCGCCCTGCACACGCTGGATTTTCCCATTCTGCTGGCGCATGCGCACGTGCGTAGCGTTCTGATCGTCGGCTTGTGTGCCCTCGGCTTCGTGTTCTCGCTCACCGGCATTGTCATCGGCTGGCGCCGATTGCGTTACACAATCGGCGCCGGGATCTTGCGGCCGTGACAGACCTCACGCGTTCGCGGCTTCGTTGCGGCGTGAGCCGTCGGACAATCCTTCCTCGGCCAGCCACTCGCGCGCCAGATTGACGTCGAGCTGGGAGAGTTGGTGGCCGACCGGCAACACGCGGCTCTCCACGCGCGCGCCAGATGCAGCGAGAGTCCTGGCAAGGCCTCCGACATTGCCGGGAGGGACGATCGGATCGTGCTGGCCGGAAAGCAGCAGCACCGACTTGCCGACAAGATCGGCCTGGGGCGGCCTTGCCAGCGGCGCCATCGCGCGCAGCAGCACGGCACCGCGCAGGGTTTGCGGTCGAAGCAGCAGGATGGCCGCCGCGATGTTGGCGCCGTTGGAATAGCCAAGCGCCACCGGCGCCGCGATGCCGTACTCGTTGCGTGTGGCATCGACGAAGTCGGCAAGGTCATGCGCGCGGCGCACCACGTCGGCCTCGTCGAACACGCCCTCGGCAAGCCGCCGGAAGAAGCGCGGCGCGCCGCCTTCCAGCACCTGTCCGCGCGCCGAGAGCAGCGCACGGTCAGGGGCGGCCATGCGGCCGAGCGGGATCAGGTCGTTCTCGTCGCCGCCCGTGCCGTGCAGGAGCAGCAGCGGCGCAAGATCGCGCCGCGTGCCCTTCTCGAAGCGGTGGATGAAAGAGAGCTGGCTCATCACGCCGCCTCCTCATCGCCCAGCGGGGCCAGCACGCCTTCGATGTCCTTGCGATGTGCCTCCAGGAACGGCGGCAGCTTCAAGGCCTCGCCGAGCGTGGCGAGCGGCTCGTCCACGGCAAAGCCCGGAATGTCGGTGGCGATCTCGAACAGGATGCCGCCGGGCTCGCGGAAGTAGATCGAGCGGAAGTAGTTGCGGTCCTTCTGCTCGGTCGGCTGCATGCCGTGCTCGGTCACGAGCTTACGCGCCATCTCCGCCTCAGTCGCATCGTCAGCGGCACGGAACGCGATATGATGCACGGAGCCGCGACCCATGCGGCCGGGCAGAAAGCCCTTGGCCTCATAGATATCGACGATGCCGCCGGCTGAGTTCGGCGAACGATAGCGGCTGATCGAACCCTCGCCGCCGGCCGCCTCGAAGCCGAGCACATTGGTGAGGATGGCGCCGGTCTTGGCGGCATCATCGAGCAGTAGCGTCACACCGTGAAAGCCGCGCATCGCGTGCTCGGTCGGAACGTCGCCGTTGCTCCAGGCGCGCTCGTTCTCGGCACCGGGGACGCCGACCAAAGCGAGGCTCATGCCGTCGGGGTCGGTGAAGGACAGCACGCTCTCGCCAAACCGCTTCTCCAGCGCCTCATGCGCGACGCCCTTCTCGATGAAGCGATGGGTCCAGTAGCCGATCGAGCGTGCAGGTACGCGGAAAGCGGTTTGCTGGGTTTGGCCGACGCCGCCCCGGCCCGGTGCCGCATGCTCCCAAGGGAAGAAGGTGAGGATGGTGCCGGGGGTGCCGCTCTCGTCGCCATAATAGAGGTGATAGGTGCCGGGATCGTCGAAATTCACGGTCTTCTTGACCAGCCGCAGGCCCAGAAGCTCTCTGTAGAACTTCAGGTTCCTCAGCGGGTTACCGGAAATCGCGGTGACGTGGTGAAGGCCGGCCATAACTTGTCTCCATTGCGTGTGAGCCCTATCGGCTCGTCATGCTGGAAATATCGTTCCGCTCCATTTCAAAGACAATCTGGCGTTTCATGGCATCACTGTCTATGAAATGGCGACAATTGAAACGGTGCCGGAATGGACAAGCTGGCAGGCCTGCGGGCCTTTGCGAAGGTGGTCGAGCTCGGCAGCTTTTCCGAAGCGGGCCGGGCGCTGCGATTGTCGCGATCCGCGGTGAGCAAATATGTCGGCGAACTCGAGGACGAGCTCGGCGTGCAGCTCTTGAACCGCACCACGCGCCGCGTCAGCCCGACCGAAAACGGCCAAGCCTATTTTGAGCGCGTGCTGGGCATCATCGGCGAGCTCGAGGCCGCGGACCATGCCGTCACTCAGTCGCAGGCTACACCGCGCGGATTGCTGCGGGTCAATGCACCGATGTCGTTCGGTACGCTTCGGCTCGGGCCGGCGATTGCCGAGTTCATGCAGCGTTATCCCGAGCTTCGCATCCAGCTCGTGCTGAGCGACGAGAATGTCGATCCGCTCCAGGACGGTCTCGATGTCACCTTGCGCATTGCCGATCTGGAATCCTCGAGCCTGATCGCGCGCAAGATCGCGCCGATCGCCCGTGTGATCTGTGCTTCACCGGATTACTTCAGAAGCCACGGCGTGCCATCGCATCCCAACGATTTGCGCGATCACAACTGCCTCACTTACGGATTCCTCTCCACCGGCAACCAGTGGAAGCTGTCGGGCAAGGACGGCGATCACTGGATCCAGCCGTCCTGGACGCTGTGCGTCAACAATGCCGAGGTGCTGCGCGATGCAGCGGTGGCCGGGCGGGGAATCGCCTTGCTCCCCGTCTTCATCGGCGAGGACGCTTTGCAGACCGGGCGTCTTCGGACCTGTCTCGATGACTATCATGCGCCTCCACTGGCGCTCTACGCGCTTTATCCGCCGACACGCCATCTCGCACTCAAGGTGCGTCTGTTCATCGATTTTCTGGTGGAACGGTTCGAGGGTTGATACGCCGGACGGGTTTCGATGCAACGCAGCAGGGGATGGCTCGTAGCAGAGCCGCGGTCGCGCGCTGACGTTTGCTCAATGACTGCCGAGGTTGCCTGCGCTTGGCGTCTGCCGGAAGGTGCTCCGTCGAGGCGCGTTACACGCCGGCGAGCAGGACGATCGCGGCGATCAGCATCGTAACGCCGAGCGCCGGGAACACGAGTGATATGGTTTCGCTACTCATGCTACTAACTTACTGAATTCGTTTCGCTTCGCTAGCTATACGATGGCATAGCCGAGCGTACTGAATGGTTCAGTCTATGTCACCGGAAGGTCGGGGATGGACGGCCAATGTGCGCTGATCGCCCGCTTCCCTCGTCTTGGGGTGCCCGCTACACTCCTTGGTCGAAGCACGTGTCAAGGTGCGCTTGTGACGGAGCCCAAGGACAAGGATCAACCCGCGACAGTGGTCGTGATCGACGACGATCCGAGCATACGGCAATCGCTTGGCAATCTGCTGCGGTCGGCGGGATTCCGGGTCAGCCTGATGGGTTCGGTCAGCGAGTTTCTGGATGCGGGGCGGCCCGAAGGACCGACCTGCCTCGTGCTGGATGTGCGCCTCCCGGGACAAAGCGGACTCGAGCTGCAGCGCGAGCTCGGCAGCGGCAAGCGGCAGTTGCCGATTATCTTCATCACCGGCCATGCCGACATCCCGATGTCCGTCCAGGCGATGAAGGGCGGCGCAATCGAATTCCTGACGAAGCCATTTCGGGAGCAGGACCTGCTCGACGCGATCCAGCTTGGCCATGCCCGCGACCGCGCCTGGCTCGAGCAGGAGAAGATCAGCGCTGAGCTGAAGGCCCGCTTCGAAACGTTGACGCCGCGGGAGCGCGAGGTCATGGCGCTGGTGGTGAGTGGCCGTCTGAACAAGCAGATCGCGGCGGAGCTTGGCCTCAGCGAGATCACCGTCAAGGTTCATCGCGGCCAGGTGATGCGAAAGATGCATGCGAAGTCACTGCCCGAGTTGTCGCGCATGGCAGACCGGATTCTTCTCGCGCTGGGAAAATCGAACGACAGCGGCAAGGTGGCCTGACGGTCACCGACCCGCTCGAGCCAGAGCGTTGCGAATGGCGCTGAGCAGATCGTCCTCGTTGAACGGCTTGGTGAGCAGGCAATGCACGCCATTCTGCTGTGCGCGAGCCCGGACATGGTCACTCGGGTAGGCGGTTATGATGATCGTGGGGATCGAATTTCCCTGGCTGCGCAGCGTCTGGTGCAGATCAAGTCCGCTCATGTTCGGCATATTGGCGTCGACGACCAAGCAGCCAACCTGATCCATCTTCGCGGAGCGCAGAAACTCCTCCGCAGATGCAAAGACTTCCGCAGAAACACCAATGGAGCGCAGCAGCCCGCGAACCGCGGTACGAACCGAGTTGTCGTCGTCTACGATCGCAACGAGTCGTCCTGCATGAGGTACTTGCACGATCCGTAATCCCGAAAACGGGCAATCGCGAGACGACAATGATGATCCCGCATAAGACCGTTAACGCAAGCTTAGGTCCAACGACCAACCGCGGCGACTATACAGATGTATACTCGGGCGCCGTCGGCTTGCCGGCGATACGCCCGCGCACGCGCCGTCAGGGCGCAAGTCGGGCCAGCGTGCCGGCTTGCGCCGCGGCGACGGCATCGGCTGCATCCTCGGGAAGGAGCAGACGATCGTCGACCATGCGCACGGCTGCGGCCTTGACCGCGGCAACATAAGCATCCGGCGTGGGATAAAGCTCCTCGATCGAGGGGCGGGGGTCGCCGGCCGCAAGACGCTCTGCGCGCGTGCTGGCGAAGGCGAGCGTGCCGCCCATCTGGGTGCACAGCGTTTGTCCGCCATCTGCCCCTGCGATCGCATTCCATCCCGTGTAGGTCGCGCGAGCCGCAGCAAGCAATGGCAGCCGGACGCCAGCCAGCGCGTTGCCATCAGCGCCGGCGCGCGGCAGATAGAGCGGGTATTCTCCGTGTACCTTCGGCAACGGAGCTGCCTGTTCAATTGCCTCCGCGCGCGCATACTGAGCGCGATAGCCAAGGCCCGGGATCGGCACCGGATAGACGTCCCTGGCTGCTGCAAGCGTATTCTGCGCCAGTGTCGGGTAGCGGCTTGCCGGCGGTGCCACGTCCTCGGTGATCCACGCCTGCAAGCCGGTGAGCAGCGCGCGGAAGGCGGGGCCGCCATACACGGGATTGAGAGGCAGGGTGCAGGTCGGCCTGTGTGTAACGACGGCAGTCGCGACATTGCCGTGCGGGCTGCCTGCAACCATGTAGAGCCGCACCTCAGGCGGCGGTTCCAGATTGCGCCCGCGCGTGTCGGTGACGAGCAAGCTCGCTTCGGACCCCCAGAACTCGAACTCGGAATCGATCTGCATGATGCGCGGACAGGTGTTGGTCAGGCTGCAGCGGAGCAATAGTCCGTCGCGCCGTCCAGTGAACGCATCCTCCGTCACGGCATAGGTGAAGGGGAAACGCAGCACGGGATAGAGGCGGTCGAACTCAGGCCCAGGATTGCGACCCGGCTCGGCAAAACGGTCATTGGTGAAGCTGCGCCGCGCGCCGGGAATGATCGGCATCATCGCCTCGAACACGAGACGTCCGGCTTCGTCCTCGTTCATCCCAAAATAAAGCACGTCGCGCAGCACGCGGCCGGACTGCGAGATGCCAAGTCCGATCGCTCGCGAGATGCCGCTCTGGCCGTCGGCCGCGAGCGGATTGGTCGGGCCGCCCTCGCGCCTCAGGAAGGCGGCGACGTCGCGGATTGCGGCGAGACCCATTCCGGTCACTTTCGGGTCGCGCGCCGTGTAGGTCAGCTCGTACAGCGCATCCGAGGTGAAGCCGGCCGGGCGCGTGATCTCGATCGTCTTGTCGTCGATGAAGCTGAGCTTGAGCTCCGGTGGAGTTTGGCGCGGATCGTCGGCGCGAGCATGCACCGACAATTGTGCGCTTGCCCGGTCCGCAACGGGATAGCTCAGTGTCGCGCGATGCGGATTGGTCGTGTCGCCAAAACTCCATTCCTCGCGGACGGGCCCGGTGATGCCCGCGACGACCGGCACCTGGATTCCAAGCATGCCGGCGCCTGTGGGTGCGTCCGCCTGCCAGCCCGCCCAGACCAGCGTGTAGCCCTGCGACAACAGGAAGCCGCGGCCCGCGTCGTCGGCTTGATCGAGACGGATGCTACCCTGGATCGAGCTGTTGTCGAACCAGGCTGATATCAGCCTGCGCCCACGGTTCGGTATTTCGAACAGCAGGATGCCGTTCGGATGCGCAGGGCGGAGGATGACGACGTCGCTGGTGGCCTCGACCTTGCCGTCAGCATTGCGCGGCGCACGGTCGAGATCGGTGATGACGGCGTTGCGGGGATTGGCCGGATCGAGCGCGATGGTGGCGCTCGCGGTTATCTTCTCGACCTGACCGGCGGGCCCGAAGCTGCGGCCTTGCAGGGCGGAGGTGGTGCGATCGAGGACGTTGAACCGTGTGATCTCTGCACTGGCGGGCGTGGAGCAGGCGAGGGCGATCAGCCCGCTCAAGAGAGCGGCGTAGCGTATCATGTCGTGTCTCCTCCCAGAGTCAGGACATGATGAGTAGAGCGTGGCCGGATCGATCTGGCAAGCCGTGCGCGAGCGTCGCGCTCAGAGAGAGCTGCCGCCGCAGATCACGAGTTGCTGCCCGGTGATTGCGCCAGCTTCCGCCGAGAGCAGGAACGCCACGCTGGCGGCGACTTCCTCGGGACGAATGAAGCGGCCGATCGGCGGCAGTTTAGGCGTCACATTGGCGCGCGTCGGGTCGTTCAGCATCGGCGTTTCGGTCGCGGCGGGCGCTACGACGTTCACCGTGATGCCACGAGGCGCGAGCTCAGCCGCCCATGAGCGTGCGAGCGCAACCAGCGCCGCTTTCGTCGCAGCATATTGTCCCCGGCCGGATGCGCCCGATGCGGTCCGGCTGCCGATGAAAACGATGCGCCCGCCCTCGGGTAGACGCGGCGCCAGTGCATTGGCGAGGCGCTCGGCGACATCGACATGCAGCCGCCACATCGCCGCGCCGTCGTCATGGTTGAGCGCGCCGAGTTGGCCGACCCTAAGGACGCCCGCGGCATGAACGAGAGCCGTCGGTGCGATGCCTGCGAGAGCAGGCGCGATGGCATCGACGTTCCCGAGGTCAAGCGACAGGTGATCAAACGCCGGATGGTCGAGAGGTGCGGGGCGGCGGCTGATGCCGGTGACGCGCCAACCATCGCGCAGCAGGCGTTCGACGACCGCGGCGCCGATGCCGGAACTTGCGCCTGTCACAAGTGCGTGGGGCCGCCCGCCCATCGTCCTAGTCCCCGACGGCGTGCGTGACCCATGGCTCCGTCACGCGCACATGCTTGATCGCCCGCCGATGGAAGGTGAAGGCCATGTGAAGCGCGCCGTCGGCGGTCTGCTTGATCGACGGATATGACAGCTCGCGGTTGGTCTGGTCGCGCGAATTATTGGTCATGCAGTAACCGTCGCCAGTCTCGACGTCGCGCTTCGTCCAGCTCCGTCCGCCATCGGCCGAGACGGCGAGCGTCATCGGCGCTCTCGGTGCGCCCCAGAACGCGGTGCGTCCGTGTGTCTTGCCGTCGCCGGCGATCACGGGCGGCAGCTCGTCTTCGATCTCGTCGTAGAGCGACAGACGGCGCTCGGTCGCGGCATTGGCGCTGGAGTCGTTGAAGACGAGCGCGAGATGTCCGTCGGCAAGCCGCGTGAACTGTATCGAGGAGTTATTGTTCGGAAGGATGGTCGCAACCGGCGCCGACCAGGTGCGGCCGTGATCGGTGGATCGGCTCTGATAGATGTTGTCCGCCCAGCGGCTTCGAAACAGTGCGAGCAGCGAGCCGTCGTCAAGACGCTCGATGCACATATGTACGCAGCCGCGGCTTCCTGGCACGTCCACGTCGCGCCAGGTCGCGCCCGCGTCGGAGGAAATCTTCACTGCGCTGGTGTCCTCGTCGCCGTTCCATTTCCGTCCCGGCGTGCTGTGGCAATAGAAGACGGGCAAAAGCCAGTCGCCATTGTCGAGCACCACGATCGGCTGGCGGATGAAGGTGCCGCGACCGCGCTGCTCCGGGAACAGCGTTTCGATCGGGCCCCAGGTCCGGCCGTGGTCGCGCGACAGGCGCCTGCGAACGAAGGCCGTGTCCTGGTTTCCCGCAAGCTGCGCCGTCCAGATCAGCCAGAGCGCGCCATCCGGGGCAGGGAACAGCACCGGATTCTGCTCGGAACGCTTGGAATCGTCGGACAGCTTTTCGGCCGGCGACCATTGCGTCGCGCCGCGGGCAAGACGCGAGAAATAGACCGATATGTCCGACATGCCTTCCTGCGTGCCGCCGAACCAGACGCAGCCAAGGTCGCCATTGGCAAGCGGCATCAGATTGGCCGCGTGGTTCTGCACGCAGGGCGACGGAATGAAGGCGTCGAACCGGTCGGGTTCGCCGGCCGCCTGTCGCACGACGCCGTCGGCGATCTCGATGTCCGCGATCATGCTGAAGTCCTTTCCACAAAAGTACTGGTTTGCGTGGTCGCCGGCGCGGCGCGCTCAGTGGGCGGGCGGCCGAGCACGAGGCGCTCGATCGCCATCACGACCAGGGGCGTCGCCGCTGCGATGTACATGTTGTCGATGCCGAAGGGATTGCCAAGCAGATACCACACCGTCGTCGAGACAGCGGCCCCGATCAGTCCCGTGGTCGCACCGCGGTTGCTGGCAAACAGCGGCAGATAGAAGCCCATCATGGCGACGATGGTGATCGACAGCCTGAGCGCGCGCGTGAAGAACGACAGCTTGAGTATCTCGGGAACGAAGAACACGAACACCAGCGGTACGATGCCGATCACGACCGAGAATACGCGCGTCATCTTCAACTCGCGCTCCGGCGTCGGCTTCCAGTAGGGGACATAGAAGTCGCGCACCACGAGCGAGGCGATCGCGAGCGCGACCGTGCAGACGCTGACGAAGATCGAGGCGACCAGCGAAGTCGTCACGAAGGCGGAGGCCAGAGGCGGCATCTTCTCCAGGAATACCGGCAGCGCGTAGAGGCTGTTCATGTCGGGGTAGAGGAATTTTGCCGCAACGCCGATCAGGGCGAGCAGGAAGCCGAGAGGGAGACAGAACGCGGCCGCGTACAACGTCGCCTTGCGGGCGTCGTCGGCGCTCGGCGTCGAGGAGATCGCCTGCACGATGAACTGTGTCGAGAAGATCGCGCCGACCGTGCCGAAGGTCCAGGCGAAGATGGTCGTGAAGCCGATCTTGCCGTCCCAGCTGAAATAATAAGCCGGCAGTTTCGCCTGGATCGGCGCGATCCCGCCGGTCAACGACATTGCGACCGCGAAGATGATGAGGATGCCGACGACCTTGATGGCGCTGTGGAGGATCGTGACCCAGGCCACGCCCTTCAGGCCGCCGAACACGTAATAGAACGTAGAGACCACGGCGATGATGCACATCGCAACGGGCAGGCTGATATGCAGCGAGGTGGCGATGGCGGCTGCGCCGCTGACATAGTTGCCGACGTTCACGAGCAGCAGAGCGTAGATCATGATCACCGAGACCGTGAGCATGGTCGACTTGCCGAATTTCTGCGCGATCGCGGCCGAGATCGTGTATTCGCCGGAATTGTAGAGTTTCTTGACCATCAAGAACCCGAACAGAAGGAAGCCGATCGAGGCGCCGAGCACGGCCCATCCGGCGGCCATGCCGGACTGAAACGCTTCCTGCGCCGTGCCGACGGTCGACTTGGCGCCGACGAATTCGGACATCATGAGCACGCCGACGACGACGGCCGGCATGGCGCGCGCGCCGGTCATGAACTGATCGCTCGTCCTGCTGCGCAGCTTGATCGTGAGCCACGACGTGAAGGCGATGTAGGCGGCGATCATCGTGACGATGAGCGTGCTCTCTCCATTGAGGATGGCTTGCATCAGTGGTGTTTCCTCTGGTGACGCGGACGCGGTGTTGTGAAGCCCGCTATGTCCGGTTTCGTTCCGACTCTGTTTGATCGGAATGCGAACAAATGTTGTTAATGCCTATTAGACCTGCCCGAGCGCCCTCCGTCAAGCGTACGCGTTGACGCGGCGGTCGATGCGCCACGTCTGGCGTTCATTGCCGCAGGGGGTTCAATAGGTTCCCGGTTGGAAGAGGGATCAGCCGCTCATCTGGACTGCGTTGGTCAGGAGTTTGGCGACGCGTAGCACTTCCGGCAGCGCTGATTTCTCGAACGTCTTGATATCGATGCGGTTGGCGTCGACGGTGAGACTGATGCCGGCCACGATGGATTTGTCGGGGCCGAAGACGGGTGCGGCGAGGGTGCGCAGGCCATAGGCGTTCTCGCCGTCCGAGACGGCATAACCCTGCTTGCGCACCTGATCGAGCCGCGTGAGCAGCGCCTTCAGATCCGTCAGCGTGCGCTCCGACAATTTGATCCGCTCGGTGGCCTCGAGCCGCGCGATCTGCTCGTTTTTCGGCAGACCCGCCAGCATGACGTGGCCGAGTGCCGCGGCATAGGCCTTGATCCGGCTGCCGGGCCTGCGGTCGATCTTGTGGCGGTCGAGACCGGCGCTGACGCGCGCGAGATAGACGACGTCGCTGCCGTCGAGAACACCCAGCGAGGCGGCGTCACCGAGCGCCGGGACCAGTTCGCGGAGCAGCGGTTCGGCCTGGCCGCGCAGGTTGCCGGCGGAGAGCGCGGTGTATCCGAGATCGAGGCACTTCAGGCTGAGGCGATAATGGCGCGATGCCTCGTTGGCGTGGAGATAGCCGAGTTTGACCAGCGTCTGCACCAGGCGAAACGCCGTGCCGCGGTCCATCTCGGCGCGCTCGGCAATCTCTGTGATCGTCAATTCGAACTCTTCGGCCGAAAAGCTCTTCAACACTGCGAAGGCCTTGGCCACCGAGTTCACAAAGTTCTTGGGATTGTCGGCTGGCGATGCGGTCTTGGCCAATGTTCGTTCCTTCATCTGGCGGCGCGTCGTCCACGAGAGAGTTGGAACCACTCGCGAATCCGCGCTTTACTTCGGCCCGTTGGCAAGCAGGGGAGCCCTCCCGGATAAAAAGGCATGGGCTGCTCGCTTGACGGCCGCGACTGCGAAGTCTAATCACATCCTCAAGGATTGACAACAATTGTTCGGATTCCGATCAATCGATCGGCCGGATGCCAACGGAGGAGCTCTCGTCGTGGACGTTCAGCCCAAAGGCGTGTTTTGCGCGGCGTTGACGCCGCTGGATGCCGATCTTGCGCCGGATCATGCCGTCTTCGTCAAGCATTGTCGCCATCTTCTGAGCGAAGGTTGTGACGGCATCGCATTGCTGGGCACGACCGGCGAAGCCAACTCGTTTTCCGCGAGCGAACGCAAGGCGCTGATCGAGAGCGTCGTCCGCGCCGGCATCGCGCCGTCAAAGCTCCTGCCGGGAACCGGCGTGCCGGCGTTGACCGAGACGGTCGAGCTGACGCGGCATGCCCTCTCGCTCGGTGCCACCACCGTCGTGATGCTGCCGCCATTCTACTACAAGGACGTCACGGACGAGGGACTGTATGCCTCCTACAGCGAGGTCATTCAGCGTGTCGCTGATGTCAGGCTCAAGGTCGTGCTCTATCACATCCCCCAGATGTCACATCAGCCGATCCCGCATGCGGTGATCGCGCGGTTGCGCGCGGCCTATCCGGACGTCATCGTCGGCATCAAGGATTCTTCCGGTGACTTTGCCAACATGACGGCGATGATCGAGAAATTCCCCGGCTTCGCCGTGATCGCAGGCGCCGATCCGCTGCTGCTGCCGCTGCTGAAGAAGGGCGGCGCGGGCTGCATCACCGCAACCTCGAACCTGGTGGCGCGCGAGCTCGCTTACGTGTTCCGTCACTACAAGGATGATGACGCCGCGCTCGAAGCGGCGCAGAACCGCATCGTCAAGGCGCGCGAGCGTGTGTCCGTGTTCCCGCAGATCGCTTCGCTGAAGACGCTGCTGGCGCAGGAAACCGGCCATGCCGGCTGGCGCCGGATGCGGCCGCCGCTGCTGCCGCTGTCGCAGGAGAACGCCGACAAGCTGCTGGCCACAGGGCTCGTCAAGGAGCAGGCGTGAAGCCGACGCTCCGCCTTCTCGCCGACGATCTGACCGGTGCGCTGGACACGGCCGCCGAGTTCGTCGGTATGTGCGGACCACTTCAGGTGACATGGGCGGAGGCGCTGCCCTCGCAACTTCCTGCGTGTCTCGCGGTCGATACCGGAACGCGGGAGCGTGACAAGGTCGAGAGCGCGCAGATCGTCGAGCGCCTCGCGCCGCTGCTACGCAATGGGGCGATCGCCTACAAGAAGGTCGACAGCCTGTTGCGCGGCGCCTGGGCTGCCGAGCTCGGGGCGTGCCTGCGATCGGCGCCGTGGAAGGCCTGCATCGTGGCTCCGGCGTTCGCCTATCAGGGACGCCGCACCTTTGGCGGCCAGCAATATGCGCGCGCGCACGACGGGAGCTGGTCGCGGGTCGGCGACAACCTGCTGGTGCAGCTCGCAGCCGAGGGCCTCGACGCGCAGACGGGACGGTTCGACACCGATCTGCCTGCCGGCATCAGCGTCTTCGACGCTGAGAGCGAGGATGATCTCGATCGCATCGTCGCGATCGGGCGCCGCGCGTCGCAGCCGGTCCTGTGGTGCGGCAGCGGCGGTCTCGCCGGCGCGCTCGCACGCGGCAGCGATGCGTCCGCCCCGTCGGTACTGCGCAAGCCGGTCCTCGGGCTGTTCGGATCGGATCAACCTGCGACGGCCGCACAGCTGGCAGCCTGCGGTGATGCCGTCATTGCGCTTGCGGAAACTGGTGAAGACAACGTCGGACCGGTTCGCCGCAAGCTTGGTACGGAAGGCGTCGCGCTGGTGAAGTTCGCTCTCGCGCCCGGTCTGTCCCGCGATGAGGCGGCGCGCCGCATCGCGCGCGGACTCGGGGCGGTGACCACGGCGCTCGAGCCGCCGGGCACGCTGATCGTTGCGGGCGGCGAGACCTTGCGGGCATTGTGCCTTGCGCTGGACGCAAACGCGTTAGAGGTGACTGGGCGCATCATGCCGGGCCTGCCGTGCTCGATCATTCGCGGCGGCCGCTGGGACGGCGTTGCGGTGATCTCGAAATCAGGCGCCTTCGGCGCGCCGAACTTGTGGCACACGCTGTTGCAGGACAATCAGTTGATCAACGAGAGACACGACATATGACCCATCCGCATCTCGCCATCACCATGGGCGATCCCGCCGGGATCGGTCCGGAGATCATCATCAAGGCCTGCGAGAAGCTGCGATCGCGGATCGAAGCAGGTGATCTCCGGCTGTTGATCATCGGCAGCGGCGCAGCATTGAAGAATGCGGCCGCGCAACTGGCCGCGAAACTCGATATCCCCGAGGTGCACACGTCCGACAAGGACTGGCCGAATCTGTGCTTTCTCCAGGCCGATGACGAAGGCGAGCCGATCAAGCCCGGCGTTCTGACGGCCGACGGCGGCCGCTTCGCGTTCAAGGCGGTAGAGCAGGGCGTGCGCCTGACACAGGCCGGGCGGATCGGCGGGATCGTCACCGCGCCCTTGAACAAGGAAGCGCTCAACAAGGCGGGCTACCACTATCCCGGCCATACCGAGATGCTGGCCGAGCTTACCGGCGTCAAGGGATCGGTGATGATGCTCGCCCATGGCAACATGCGGGTCAGCCATGTCTCGACCCATGTCGCGCTTCAGGACGTGCCGAAGCGGCTGACGCCGGAACGCCTGCGCTATGTCATCGATCTCACCGACAAGGCGCTGCGCGGCCTTGGCCTGGACAAGCCGAAGATCGCCGTGGCCGCGCTCAATCCGCACGCCGGCGAGGGCGGATTGTTCGGCCGCCAGGACATTGACGTGTCGGAGCCGACGATCGCGAAGGCGGTCGCCGATGGGCTGAACATCGTCGGCCCGGTGCCGGGCGATACCGTGTTCGTGAAACTGCGCGCCGGCCAGTACGACGCCGTGATCGCGATGTATCACGACCAGGGACACATCCCGGTCAAGCTGCTCGGCTTCGAGGTTGATCCTGCCACCGGCCGCTGGCAGGAGCTGTCCGGCGTCAACATCACGCTCGGCCTGCCGATCATCCGCACCTCCGTCGATCACGGCACCGCCTTCGACATCGCCGGCAAGGGCATCGCCAATGAGCGCAGCCTGATCGAGGCGATCGAATATGCCGAACGTCTTGCCGCCAGCGCGACGCGAGCCTGAGCTCCGGGAAAGAGAACCATGACCAACCTGTCTGCGCCGATCGAAATCATTCGCCCTGAAGTGATCGAGTTTGGATCCGGCACAATCGCTGCGGTGGCGCGGTTCGCACGCGGGAAGGGCGTGCGGCGTCCGCTCGTCGTCGCCGATGCCTTCAACGCGGCGCGCGTCGACCTGCTCGCGCTGCCGGGCGAGGTGACCGTGTTCGGCGAGGTCAAGCCGGAGCCGGACGTTCCCAATCTGGAGAAGGCGCTCGGCGTGGCCCACGCGGCGCGGCCGGATCTCGTGGTCGGCTTCGGCGGCGGCAGCGCGATGGATCTCGCCAAGCTCGTCGCCGTGCTCAGCACCGGCGAGCAGAAGCTTGCCGATGTCGTCGGTCCGGACAAGGTGGCGGGTCGCGCCGTCGCGCTGATCCAGGTGCCGACCACGTCAGGCACCGGCAGCGAGGGCGGCATCCGCGCACTCGTCACGGATCCCGCGACCCGCAACAAGCTCGCCGTGCAGAGCCGCTTCATGCTGGCCGATCTCGCGGTCGTCGATCCCGACCTCACCATGACTGTTCCCCCGCAGGTAACGGCCGCGACGGGCGTCGATGCGCTCGCGCACTGCACTGAAGCCTTCACCAGCCGCAAGGCACATCCGGCCATTGATCTCTATGCGCTCGAAGGCATCCGCCTCGTCGGCCGCTATCTCGCGCGCGCGGTCAAGGATGGTGCGGATCGCGAGGCGCGCGCCGCGCTGTCATTGGCATCGCTCTATGGCGGCTTCTGCCTTGGGCCAGTCAACACCACCGCGGGCCACGCGGTGGCCTATCCGCTCGGCACCCGCCATCACATCGCCCATGGCCTCGCCTGCGCGGTGATCTTCCCGCATACGCTGGCGTTCAACATGCCGGCGGTGGAAGCAAAGACGGAGGGCGTGCTGGAGGGGCTCGGTGCGCCCGCGACCAGGAACCCTGCAGCTGCGTTCGAGGCGGCCTACAAGTTCTGCGCGGATCTCGGCATCGAGATGAAGTTGTCCGCGCTCGGCGTGCCCGCGGATGACCTTGGCGCGATGGCCGACGAGGCCCACGCAATTCGCCGTCTTCTCGACAACAATCCGCGCGATCTCGGCCGCGATGCGATCCTCAAGATGTACCAGGCGGCATTCTGACTGTTTCGTGGGAAGACGAGTCCGTTGCTTGAAACTTTGCTGCCTCGCACAACACTAAGTCCAACGTCTAGCCAGCGGGCGCCTTGACAGGCGAAACGCTCCTCGCACATTCTTACACTAAGTAAGAATGACGACAGGGACGGAAATGTCGGAGCAGCCGCGAAGTCGGCGGCAGACGCGTGCGGCCATTCTTGGGCACCTGCTCAAGTCGGGCGGCATGTTTCGGCCTCCTCTGGCCAAGGCGGTGCGCCTGTCCGAGGCGAGCCTGTCGCGCATCTTGTTTGACCTGAAGGCCGAAGGCTTGATCGAAGAAGTGAGGCGACCTGCGCCTTACTTCGGTGGCCCGACCGGCCTGGTGTCGCTCGACAGGTCCGTGGCGCTGGCGGCTTTCGAGCTGACCACACAGCGGCTGAGCGTCGGCGTCGGCACGCTTTCGGGCGAGCTCAGCTACGTCGAGCGTCTGCCATTGCCGAAGACGCTGACCGCCGACACCGTCGGCGGGGTCTTTCGCGACGCACTGCACCTGCTTCGGAACTGGACGCGGCGGCGAGGAGACGGCCTCGCGCAGATCGGCGTTTCGGTTCCGGGGCTCGGCCGGTTGAGTGAGTTGCACAATCCGATCATTCCCTGTGACGTCGCCATGGTTCGCGACATGTTCAGCGAGACGTTCGCGGACGCAACTGTCGAGTTCACGAACTCGGTGGTGGCGCATGCGATGTTTCATCGCTGCCGCACCGAAGATTATCCGCTTACAGGCGCCCATCTGTTCGTGTTCGTCGGCCAGGGTGTCGCAGGCGCGTGGGTGGACGACGCGATCGAGGCAAATGCCTCGCGGCCGGTTGAGCTCGGCCACATGGTGTTCGGCGAAGGCGGTCCGCGCTGTCGTTGCGGCCATCATGGATGTGTCGAGGCCTATACCTCGCTGCCTGCGCTGGCCGAGCTTCTTGGTGTCAGCGAATCCGACTTGCTGCAACTCGGCGACCTCTGGATGAATGCAATCCCGTTTCCCGCGCGCGTGCGCCAGGAGTTGCGCCGCCGGCTGTTCCGGCTCGGCCTTGCGATCGGCAATACGCTGAACGTGAAGCCCAGTCCTGGCGTCGTCATCAGTGGCTGGCCGTCCCTTCTTAGCGAGGACGATCGCAAGGCCGTGATCGACGGGATCGATACCAGCCTGCTCGGCGGCCGCAAGCTCGCCGAGGTGTCACTCGCTTTCGTGCCGCCTTCGAACGGAAACGATCCGAATGCCGCGCTCGCCTTTGCCGCCTGTTGTCTCGCGTGCCGCGGCGGCATGCCGGCCGCATCGACGGAGGCTGCCTGAAATGTCTTGAGCCACGGCTCACTCGTGCCAAAAAAAGTTCGCACCCGGGAGGAACTTGCTATGCCGATTACAACAACAAGGCGTCGTCTGCTCGCTGGATCCGCTGCCGCGCTGGCCCTGCCGGCGTTTGCTCGTGCGCAAGGCGCGGTCAAGCCGCGCCTGACAGCGATCTCGCAATGGTCCGCCGGTAGCGATGGGGCGGCCATCACGGCGCTCGGCAAGAAATTCGAGGAGAAAGGCGGGGTCTGGCAGCACTCGCCTGTTCCCGGGTTCACCACCGAGATGATGAATAAGCTCCGCGCCCAGATCATCGCCGGCGATCCGCCGGCCTGTTCGCAGCTCAAGGGCCCCGAGATCGCGGCCTGGTCGAAGATCGCCCCGACAGTCGATCTCGACGCCATCGTCGCTGCTGCTGGCTATGAAAAAGTTGTCGCACCAGATCTTGCAAAATTGCACAAGCCGGCGGGCAAGTGGATCGCACTGCCGTTGCAGATCTACAGCACCAACATGCTGTTTCTCTCCAAACGTGCGTTGGACAAAGCCAAGGCCGACAAGGCCCCCGTCACCTGGGCCGAGTTCAACGATCTCGCCGAGAAGATGAAGGCGGGCGGTGTCACATATCCCATCGCCAACGGCGGCACCCGCCCCGACGATGGGCAGAAATTCGAGGCCTCTTTCGCCGGCATCAGTCCGACCTCATACCGCGCAGCCATCATGAATCTCGACAAGAAGGCCCTGGAGGGGCCCGACATAAAGGCTGCGTTCGCGCAGACGCGCAAGATCGCCGACTGGATGGATCCCAATGTCGGCGCCCAACCGTTTGCCACCAACCTGAAGCGTTTCGTCGACGGCGACATGGGCATGATGATCCAGGGCGGGTGGGCGCAGGGCGTGTTGCGCAACGCCGGTTTCAAGTTCGAGGACTTCATCATCGTGCCGGGCCCCAGCGACAACAGCAAGCCGGTGTTCCTGTTGAATGCCGATGCCTTCATATTCTGGCAACGCAAGGAGGCCGATCTGCAGGCCGGTCAGACGCTGATGGCCCAGCTCGTCATGGATCCGGCGATCCAGACCATGTATTCGCAGATCACAGGATCGATCCCCGTGCGCACCGATGTCGATCTCTCCGGTGCCGGCTGGTCGGACGGTCAACGGCGAACCGCTGCAGCTCTGAAAGATGCTGTCGCCAACAATCAGGCCGTCCTGAGCCTCGCGCACAACATGGCGCAGGAAAACGGGCTGACCGCAGCGATGATCGACGTGATCACAGAGTACGTGAAGAACAAGACGATTACGCCGGAGCAGGCGGTCACCCGCCTCGCCGACGCCGTCGAGAGCTCACGTTGACCGACGCCGTCTCGACAGCAGCGCGACCGGGCCGGCCGGCGACCTCTGAAATGGTGCGCCGGCTGCCCGAATATCTGATGATCTGGGTGCCGCTGCTCTTGTCTGCAGCGCACCTCATTTCGTTTTCGATCTGGACGATCTGGATTTCGTTCACGCCATCCACGCTTGTTCCGGTCTCGGGCTGGGTGGGGTTGCGCAACTACACGGCGGTCTTGGCGTCACGGAACTGGCAGATCGCCTTCGACAATCTGCTGCTGTTTGGCAGCGCGTTCGTGCTGCTAAGTCTGGTGACCGGGCTCATACTCGCGATCCTGCTCGACCAGCGCATTCGCGGCGAGAACGTGCTGCGATCCATCTTCCTGTATCCCCTCGCGGTGTCGTTCGTCGTCACCGGCACGGTCTGGAGCTGGCTGCTCAATCCCGGCATCGGAATCGAGAAGCTCGTCCATGACCTCGGCTGGACATCCTTCCGGTTCGACTGGCTGGTCGACCGCGACATGGCCATCTGGACGATTGTCATCGCGGCGATCTGGCAATCCTCGGGCTTCGCCATGGCGCTCTTTCTTGCCGGCCTTCGGTCCGTCGACGCCGACATCATCAAGGCTGCTCAGATCGACGGTGCCGGTCCGTTCCGAACTTACCGGCGCGTCATTTTGCCGACGCTGTGGCCGATCACCATCACCGTCATCGTGGTCCAGTTGCAGTTCGCGATTTCGGCTTTTGACCTCGTCCGCGCGCTCACCAACGGCGGGCCCGGGATCGCGACCCAGCTGCCGGCCCTTGTGGTCTACGACCTCATGTTCCAGCGCAGCCAACTCGGCCGGGGTGCGGCGGCGGCGGTGCTGATGCTGCTGATTCTCCTTGCGGTGCTGCTGCCGTATGCCGCGTGGCGCTATTACCAGCGACGGCGGGTGATCCATGCGTGATCACGCCTTCGCGCCGAACCGGATCCTGATCTATCTGCTTGTTTCATTGATCGCGGCAGCCTGGCTCGCGCCACTGGTTGTTGTCGTGCTGAACTCGCTCCGAACGAACGAGGAGATCGCGCAGGCCTCGATGATCGGCTGGCCAAAATACTGGGCCTGGAGCAACTACGCTGCTGCCTGGAGCGGTTTCTGCGTCGCCGAGACCTGCGCCGGCATCCGGCCGTACATGCTGAACTCCGCGCTCGTCACGATTCCTGCGACGATCTTCTCCACCATACTCGGTGCGATTGCCGGTTACGCCGTATCGCTCTGGCGTTTTCGCGGCGATAGCTGGATCTACGGCATCGTGACCCTTGGTCTCTTCCTTCCGCAGCAGATGCGCTTGCTTCCCTGGACTATCGTGCTGCGGGACATCGGGCTCATCAACACGTTGACGGGCCTCGTGCTGATTCATACGATCCAGGGGCTCTCCTTCACCACGCTGTTCTGCCGGAACTACTATGTCGCCATCCCACATGAGCTGATCAGGGCCGCGCGTATCGATGGCGCCGGGTTCTTTCGTATTTTCTGGCGCATCATTCTGCCGCTGTCGTCGCCCATCCTGATCGTCACCGTGATCTGGCAGTTCACGCACATCTGGAACGAGTTCCTCTATGGCGTGACATTCACGACCGGCCAACAGCAGCCAGTTACGGCCGCTCTCATCGCGCTATCCGCCGCTATCGCGGATATCCCGAAGCATGGTGTGCAGAGCGCTGCCGTGATCATCGCAGCGCTGCCCACCTTGTTGATCTATCTCCTCGGCGGTCGGTACTTCGTGCGCGGCCTTACCGCCGGAGCAGTGAAATGATGGGGTTGTCATGGCAGCATTGAGCATTCGCTCCCTGTCGAAGCGTTACGCCAATCTCGAGGTGCTGAAGGGGATCGATCTCGACATCGAGAGCGGTGAGTTCACCGTGCTGGTCGGGCCCTCCGGCTGCGGCAAGTCCACGCTGCTCAACATCGTCGCCGGGCTCGATCGCGCCAACGACGGAACAATCGAGATCGGTGGACGAGTCGTCAATGATGTCCCGCCGAAGGATCGCGACATCGCCATGGTGTTCCAGTCCTACGCGCTCTATCCGTCGATGACGGTGAGGCAGAATATCACGTTCGGCATGGAATGCCGTCATGTGCCGAAGGCGGAGCAGGAGAAGGCGCTATCGAATGTCGCGCGCCTCTTGCAGATCGAGCCGCTGCTCGGACGCAAGCCGGCGCAATTGTCCGGCGGCCAGCGCCAGCGCGTGGCGATGGGCCGCGCGCTGGTGCGCGATCCCCTGCTGTTCCTGTTCGACGAGCCGCTCTCCAATCTCGATGCCAAGCTGCGCGTCGAAATGCGGATGGAGATCAAGCGGCTGCATCAGCGCATCGGCGCCACCATCGTCTACGTCACCCACGACCAGATCGAGGCGATGACGATGGCGACGCGGATCGCCGTCATGCATCAGGGCGAGGTGCAGCAGTTCGCCGATCCCGACACCGTGTACCGCTATCCGGCCAATTTGTTCGTGGCGCGCTTCATGGGCTCGCCGCCGATGAATACCATGAGGGCGCGGCTGGAAACCGAAGATGGCGGGCCGGTGGTCGTCATCGGCGCGGGTCGGCCGGACGAGGCCCGCCTGCGCCTGCAAGGATATGACGCAGCAGCCTCCTTCGTCGGCCGCGAGATCGTGGTCGGGATCCGGCCGGAATGCATCGCCGAGGGAAGCCGCAGTTTCTCCAACGGCGCCGGCGCGCCCGTCGTCGTCAATGCGCCTGTCGAGATGGTCGAGCCGACTGGTGCGGAGACCATCGTATTGCTACGGCTTGGCGGCGAGTCCGCATTGGCGCGGATTGCGCCCGACATCCGGCCGGTGCCGGGCGAGCGCGCCGCCTTCGCGCTCGACACGCGCCGCATCTGCCTGTTCGACCCCGAGACGGAGCGGCTGATCGCATGACTGAGACGAGTTATCCGGGCCTTGCGGGCCAGGTGGTGTTGATTACCGGCGGCGCCAGCGGTATCGGCGCGGCCTTCGTGCGCGCGTTCGCGGCCCAACAGGCCCGCGTCGCCTTCCTCGACATCGACACCGATGCCGGTGAGACCTTGGTGCGGGAGGTGACGGACGCAGGCGGCTCAGCGCCCCTCTTCGTGCCGTGCGACTTGCTCGACATCGGGGCCCTGCGCGAGGCGATGGCAGAGGTCCACGGCACGCTTGGCGATGCCGCGGTGCTGGTCAACAACGCCGCCAACGACCAGCGCCAGGTAGTGTCCGAGGTGACGCCGGCAGAATTTGACTGGACAATCGGCGTCAACTTCAAACACGTCTTCTTCGCCGCGCAGGGGATCGTGCCGCAGATGCAGGCACGCGGTGGCGGTTCGATCATCAACATGTCATCGGTGGCATGGATACGCGGCGCGCCGGCGCTGCCGGTTTACGCCGCGGCCAAAGCGGCGATCGTCGGCTTCACCAACGCGCTCGCCCGGCTGGTGGGCCCCGACCGCATCCGCGTCAATGCGATCGCGCCGGGTATGGTGATCACGGAACGTCAGCGTCGGCTCTGGTATCCCGACGAGCAAAAGATCGCCGAACTCCGCACGCGGCAGGCCATTCCGGACGCGGTAACGCCGGAGGATATCGCGCGGATGGCGCTGTTTCTGGCGTCCGATGACAGCAAACGCATCACGCGTCAGTGCTTCCAGGTCGACGGCGGCCTCGGCTAGGTCGTTCAGCGCAGGAATTGCCGGAAGCGGCGAAGAGACACGAAGAACAGGATCCCGCCGATCGTCAGCAAGGCCGCAAATTGCGGCCAGACGACCGTCAGTCCCGCGCCACGGAACAGGACAGCCTGCGCGAGGATGACGAAATGGGTGTTCGGTGCGGCGAGCATGATGTCCTGAATGATCTGGGGCATGCTCTCGCGCGGCGTCGTCGCGCCCGACAGCATCTGAAGCGGCATCAGCACCAGCATCAGCAGCAGACCGAATTGCGGCATGGTGCCGGCAGAGGTGGCGAGGAAGATGCCCATGCAGGTGGTGGCGAAGAGGTAGAGCGCCGTACCGAACAGGAACAGCGGGACCGAGCCGCCGATCCGAACCGCGAGCAATCCCTGAACGATGAAGATGATCGCGACGCTGGCGGCGACGAGAACGACGAGCCCCATCGACCAGATCTTGCTCGCCATCACCTCGAACGGCGTCACCGGCATCACCAGGAGATGCTCTATGGTGCCATGCTCGCGCTCGCGGATCAGCGCCGCGCCGGTCAGGATGATCGAGAGCATCGTGACCGAGGAGATGACGTTGTTGATCGCGCCGAACCAGCCCTTGTTGAGCTCTGGATTGAAACGCGCGCGCAGCGCCAGATCAATCGGCAGCGGTGCGGCCGAACGGTAGCGGGACAGGAACTCGCTGACCTCGTCGCTGACGATGGATTGGATGTAGCCGCTTCCCGTGAAAGCCTGCGACATGCGCGTCGCATCGACATTGAGCTGGATGGCGGGCGATCGCTGCGCCAGCAGGTCACGCTGGAAGTTGGGCGGAATGTTGAGCGCGAAGGTGTCGAGCCCGGCGTCCATGCGGGACATCATCTCCGATTGTGGGATCAGCCGCGGGACCGTGAAATAGGGCGGGCTGAATGCGGTGATGATGCGCGTGGCGGCGGGCGACCTGTCCTCGTCGACGATGGCCAGCGCCGCCTGGTTCAGCGTCTCCGGCTGCGCCCTGGACGAGGTATAGATCGAGACCGTGAAGGCACAGACGATCAGCCCCAGCATCATCGGATCGCGCAACAGGCCGCGCAGTTCCTTGACGCCGAGCTGGATGATATTGCCTGCGCGCATGGTTAGTTCGCCTGTTTCTTCAGGAGCAGCACGCCGAGCCCGAGCAGCACGGGGATGGTGATGACGAGCGCCAGGAACGGTCCCGAAAGATCGCTGAAGTCGAGCCCCTTGGAGAAGGTGCCGCGCGTGATGGTGACGAAATGGGCCGTCGGGTAGATCCGTCCGATGATCGCGCCCGCACCCTGGAGCGATGATACCGGATCGACCAGACCCGAATATTGCGTGGCCGGAATCATGGTGAGCAGCGCGGTCGCGAAGATCGCAGCAATCTGGCTCGTCATGAACGAGGAGATCACGAGCCCCATCGCGGTCGTGATGACGACGTAGAGGAGGGCGGCTGCCGTGAAGGCAACGAAGCTGCCCCTGAAGGGAACGCCGAATGCGAACACGGCGAAAGCGGTCAGGAGGAAGAAGTTCAGCATGGCGAGCGCGACATAGGGCAGCTGCTTGCCGAGCAGGAACTCGATCCGGGTCACCGGCGTGACGTAGAAGTTGATGATCGATCCCAGCTCCTTCTCCCTCACGACGCTCAGCGTCGCCAGGATCGCCGGGATGATCAGGAGCAGGATCGGGATCACGGCGGGTGCCATCGCGACGATGCTTCTGATGTCGGGGTTGTAGAGGAAACGTACCTCGAGCTGGTAGTCACCGGTGGTCGCGGCATTGCCCAGGAGTTGCCGGGCCCGTTGCGCGAGCCACGTCGCGTGCATCGCCTGCACATAACTCCGCACTGTCTCCGCGCGCGATGGCATCGCGCCGTCGACCCAGGCGCCGATCTGAACGTCGCTGCCGCGCGCCACATCGCGACCGAAGCCAGGCGGAATTTCGATGGCCAGGCTCAACTCGCCGTTGCGCATGCGGCGGTCGAGATCGTCGTAGTCGGTGATCGGTGCGAGCTCCGTGAAATAGCGGGACCCCGCGATCTGAAGGACGTAGTCGCGGCTGATCGTGGTATCGTCGCGGTCCATGACGGCGAAGGAGAGGTTCTCGACGTCCATGTTGATGCCATAACCCATCACGAACATCAGGATCAGGCTGCCGAGGATCGCCAGCGTCGCTCGGATCGGGTCGCGCCTGAGCTCTGTGTATAAGAGACAGCTTCAGATAGGCGACGAAGGCTTCCTCCAGGTTGCCGCCGCCGCGCCGCTCCGCGATCCCTGCCGGCGTGTCGCTGATCATCACCTTGCCGGCATGCATCAGCGAGATGCGGTCGCAGCGCTCGGCCTCGTTCATGAAATGGGTGGACACGAAGATCGTGACGTTGTCGCGCCGCGACAGGTCGGACAGGATCTGCCAGAAGCCATCGCGCGCGACCGGATCGACACCTGACGTCGGCTCGTCCAGGATCAGGACGTCGGGTGCGTGGATCATGGCGACCGCCAGCGACAGGCGCTGGCGCACACCGAGCGGCAGCGCATCGGGCAGCGCGTCGATGACGTCGGTGAGGTCGAAGTCTTCGACCATCTGGCGGACGCGGTCTTCGATGGTCTCTGGCGCGAGGCGGAACAGGCGTGCGTGCAGTTCCAGGTTCTGGCGGATCGTCAGCTCGGAATAGAGCGAAAAGGCCTGCGACATGTAGCCGACGCGCCGCCGGACATCCATGTCGTTGGGATCGACCTCATGCCCGAACAGCCTGGCTTCGCCTTCGCTCGCCGGCAGCAGCCCGGTCAACACCTTCATCGTCGTGGTCTTGCCGCAGCCGTTCGAGCCGAGGAAGCCGAAGATCTCGCCGCGAGCGATGCGGAAGCTCACATGATCGACGGCCGTGAAATCGCCGAACCGAACGGTCAGTTGCTCGGCCTCGATCGCGATGTCGCCGTCATGGTCGCCCGCGCGCGGCGGGATCACCACCTCTTTGTAACCCCGTCGCTGCGCCTCGGGGAGCAGGGCGATGAAGGCGGCGTCGAGATTGTCGGCGCCGGTCTGCTGCAGCAGTGCAGCCGGCGTGCCGGTGGCCAGTACCCGGCCGTCGTTCATTGCAACGAGCCAGTCGAAGCGCGCGGCTTCCTCCATATAGGCGGTCGCGACGATGACGCTCATGCCGGGACGATCCTTCCGGATCGTCTCGATCAACTCCCAGAACTGCCGGCGCGAGAGCGGGTCGACGCCAGTGGTCGGCTCGTCGAGGATCAGCAGGTCGGGATCGTGGATCAGCGCGCAGCAGAGGCCGAGCTTCTGCTTCATGCCGCCGGACAGCTTACCGGCGGGTCGGTCGGCAAAGGCAGCAAGGTCAGTGTCCTTGAGGAGCTGCTGTATGCGTTCCTCCCGCTCGCGCCGGTCGTGTCCGAACAGGCGGCCGAAGAAATCGACATTCTCGAAGACGGACAGAGTCGGGTAGAGATTCTTGCCCAGGCCCTGCGGCATATAGGCGATCTGCGGGCAGGTCCGTCGGCGATGCGCAGCGTCGGCCATGTCGCCGCCGAGCACGTGGACGCCGCCTCCCTGGATCGCGCGAGCCCCGGCGATCAGCGAAAGCAGGCTGGATTTTCCGACCCCGTCAGGTCCGATCAATCCAACCATGCGGCCTGCGGGAATGTCGAGCGTGATGCCGTCAAGTGCGCGAGTCCTGTCATAGGACAGCGCGACCGCCTCCAGGCGTATGACCGGCACCGCTGACTGATCGCCATTCGACGCGTCGCTCATTTGACCAGATGTTCCGTCAGTTGCGCCGGCCACGCGGCGTTCTGGTCGAGCCGGACGAAGGCCCGGCCGGGCAGGCCGGTCTTGACCTGCTCGATGTTTCTCCGCAGCAGGTCGGGGGAGATATGCGCGCGGACGCGGAACATCAGCTTCTGGCGCTCCTCCTCGGTCTCGACCGTCTTCGGCGTGAACTGGGCAACGCTGGCGACGAACGTCGCCTTGGCGGGAATCACCCATTGCGGCGCGGCGTCGAGCACGAGGCGGACCTCCGAGCCGATCGCGACGCGGCCTGCCTGCGCGGTCGGCAGAAAGAAGGTCATGTAGACGTCGCCGAGGTCGACGAGGTTGAGCACGCGTCCGCCGGCGGAGAGCACTTCGCCGGGCTGGGCCACGCGGAACTGGACGCGTCCATCGCGCGGCGCGCGCAGCGTCGAGTCGTTGAGGTCGGCCTTGATGCTCTCGATGGCCGCCTTCGCCGCCTCTACGGCAGCCTCGGCATCGACGACTTGTGCTTCAGCGGCACTGATCGCAGCTTCCGAGCCGGCGAGCTGGGCCTCCGATGCGGCCACGGCTGCGCGCGCGCCGTTGGCAGCCGCCCGGTCGTCGTCGAGCACCTGCTGCGACACGGCATTGGTCCTGATCAATTGCTCCGAGCGTTGCAGCTTTCGATCGGCCGCATCGAACTCCGCGCTGCGCTGGCTGATCACGGCGGTCGCCGTCTTCTTCTCGGCCTCGCGCTGGGTCACGAAACTCTTGGCCGTGTCGATTCCGATCGTGGCGCGGCGCAGTTGCGCCTGCGCCTGACGGTATTGCGCCTCGAGTTGCACGGTATCCATTTGCGCCAGCGCCTGTCCGGCAGAGACCAAATCGCCCTCTCTCACCAGGATGTCCTTGATCCGGCCCGGCGTCTTGGTCGCAATGTCGATTTCGACGGCCTCGATGCGGCCGTTGCCGCTGGCAAAGCCGGGCGGAAGGCTGTCACTGCCCAGCCTCTGCCAGGCGAGGTAGCCGCCCACGCCTAAGGCCACGACAAGGAGGGCGATCAGCCAGCGTTTTCGATTGCGCGTCATGGTCTAGACCGTTTCATCGACAGGCGGTGTCAGGTGGGGGTTTGAACCGGGTTTCGCCTTCGCCCGCTCGCGCAGGCGCTGGAACGTCACGTAGAGCATCGGCACCATGAAGATCCCGATCGAGCTGGCGGCGAGCATGCCGGCGAAAACGGCCGTGCCGACGGCACGGCGGCTGAGCTCGGCGGCACCGGTTGCGATGACGAGCGGCAGGAGACCGAGGATGAACGCAACCGACGTCATCATGACCGCGCGGAAGCGCATATGTGCCCCCTGGATCGCCGCATCGTGGAGCGCCACGCCCGCCTCGCGTTGCTCCTTTGCGAACTCCACGATCAGGATGCCGTTCTTGGCAGCGAGCGCGATCAAGACCACGAGGCCGATCTGGCCATAGAGATCGAGATTGAGGCCGGCGACCTTGATCCCGACATAGGAGCCGAGCACACCGACGACGACCGAGAGCAGCACCGGGATCGGGATCACGGTGCTTTCGTAGAGCGCGACCAGGAACAGATAGGCGAACAATACCGCGAGCATCAGCACGATGCCGGTCTGGCCGGCGGCTTGCTGCTCCTGATAGGCGGTGCCGGTCCATTCGAAGCTGTAGCCCGTCGGCAGCACGGTGTTCGAGATCTCCGCCATGGTTGCAATCGCGGTGCCGGACGAGATGCCTGGCGCCGGGCTGCCGTTCACCGTCACCGAGCGATAGTTGTTGTAGCGGGTGATCACCTGCGGTCCGGTCACGATCTTGATGCCGGCTAGCGAGCGTATCGGCACCATCTGGCCAGTGTCGTTGCGCAAGTAGATCCGCCAGATGTCGGAGATATCGGCGCGATCGAACGCCTCGCCCTGGACGTTGACCTGCCAGGTGCGGCCGTACAGGTTGAAGTTATTGACGTAGATACCGCCGAGCGTCGCCTGCAAGGCGGTGAAGATGTCGCTGACGGTAACGCCGAGCGCCTGCGCCTTGCGGCGGTCGATGTCGAGAAAGATCGAAGGATTGGTCGCCGTGAACGTCGAGAAGACGCGCGCCAGCCTTGGATCGGCGTTGGCGGCGCTGATCAATGCGCTGGTGACGCTGGAGATGGCCGCAGGGCTCTGTCCTTCCAGCGCCTCGAGCTGGTATTCGAACCCGCCGGAGGTGGAGAGGCCGATGATCGGCGGCATGTTGAAGGGCAGCACGTTTGCCTGCGGGATCTGCGCACCGGCTGCGAAGGTTTGCGCGATTAACGCCTGTGCAGAATCGGCCGCAGCCTTGCGATCGGCAAAAGGCTTGAGTCGGGTCACGACCAGCGCGCTGTTCGGCTCGGATGCCCCGTCGAGCAGTGAGAAGCCGATGACGGCGAGCACGTGATCGACTGCCGGCATTTTCTTCAGGATGTCTTCGATCTTTTGGGTGACCTCGCTGGTGCGTGCGACCGACGCGCCGTCGGGGAGTTGCACCGATGTGAAGAAGGCGCCCTGGTCTTCCTCGGGGAGGAAGCCCGTCGGCGTGATCAGCGACATGCCGAAGATCGCACTCGCGAACACGACAGCCAGCAGGAGGGAGAGGGTCGCCATGCGCAACAGCCGGCGAACGCCGCTGCTGTAGCACTCGCGCAGCCAGTCGATGCCGCCAAGCACGCGCCCGATGATGCCGCCCCTAGGTCCGGTGTGGCGCAGGAACAGCGCGCAGAGCGCCGGCGACAGTGTCAGCGCGTTCAATGCCGAGATGATCATCGCTGCGCTGATCGTGACCGCGAACTGGCGAAACAGCGTGCCGGAAATGCCCGGAATGAACGCGATTGGTACGAACACGGAGAGCAGCACCAGCGTGATCGCGATGATCGGTGCAGTGATCTGCGTCATGGCCTTCTTGCTGGCCTCGACCGGGGACAGATCCGGCTCCTCCTCCATGACGCGTTCCACGTTCTCGACCACCACGATCGCGTCGTCCACCACGATGCCGATGGCGAGCACCATTGCGAGCAGCGACACCGTATTGGCCGAATAGCCGACCACCAGCAGCACGGCGAAAGTGCCGATCAGGCTCACGGGAACAGCCACGGCCGGGATCACGGTGGCGCGGAGATTGCCAAGGAAGAGGTACACCACGATCACGACCAGGACGAAGGCCTCGGCAAGCGTCCGCAGGACTTCGGTGATCGTATCCCACACGAAGCTCGTGGAATCGTATTGCACGAGGTAGCCGAGCCCGGTCGGGAAACGCTTGGACAGGCGTTGCATCGTGGCCGCGACTGCCTTCGCGGTCGTCACGGCGTTGGCGCCCGGTACAAGATAGATCGCGATCGGCACGGCAGAGCGTCCATCGATCCGCGCTTCGCTGTCGAGGTTTTGCGCGCCCATCTCGACCCGCGCAACGTCCTTCACCAACAGCGAGGAGCCGTCCGGATTCGCGCGCAGCACGATGTTGGCGAATTGATCGGTGGTGGCGAGTCGGCCAAGGGTTTGCACATTGAACTGGAATTGCTGGTCATCGCTGATCGGCCGCGCACCGATGCGGCCGACCGGCGCCTGAACGCTTTGCGTACGGATCGCGGCAATGACGTCCGACGGAGTCAGATTGAGGCTGGTCAGCCGCTGCGTATCGAACCAGATCCGCATCGAGTAGTTCATCTTGGCGAACAGATTGGTCTGGCCGACGCCCGGCGTGCTGGCGAGGGCATCAAGCACGTTGATGATGGCGTAGTTGGTGATGAAGAGTGGATCCTGCTGTCCGTCGGCGCTGTAGAGCACCAGGAATTGCAGGATGGCCGAGGACCGCTTGCGTACCGTCACGCCCTGCTGCTGGACCTCCGTCGGCAATTGCGACAGCGCGCTCTGGACGCGGTTGTTGACGTTGACGGTGTTAATGTCTGGATTGGTGCCGAGCGCGAACGAGACCGTCAGCGTGTAGGTGCCGTCATTGGCGCTGGTCGATTTCATGTAGAGCGCGCGGTCGACGCCGATGACTTGCGCCTCCAGTGGCTGGGCGACGCTGCCTTCGACCACCTCCGCCGATGCCCCGGGGAAGGTAGCGGAGACCGAAACCTGCGGCGGCACGATGTCCGGAAACTGCGCCACCGGGATCTGCGTCAGCGCGAGCGCGCCGGCGATGGTGATGATGAACGCGATCACCATCGCCAGTCGGGGACGATCGATGAAGATCGCGGACATCATGGCTTGGTGCCCACCGCTTTGCCGGAAGTGCCGGTGTCGCCCGTAGCGGCGTTCATGTTCGACAGGATCAGCGGGCTTGCCGGACCGGGTGCGACGACTTGGCCGGGACGGGCCCGCTGCAGGCCCTCGACAATGACCCTGTCACCGGCGGTGAGCCCGCTGATCACGGCGGCAATGGTCGGCGTCGATTGTCCAAGCTTGATGCGGTGTTGCTCGGCCTTGTTGTCCGCACCGACGGTGAGAACATAATCACCCTGCTGGTCCGAGAGCACGGCAGAGCGGGGGATTGCCAGCACCTCGACCGGCTCGACGCCTTCGAGCACGACGGTGACGAATTCGCCGTCGGTGAGTTCATGAACGGTCACGCCCGCGGCCGAAGGTGCCCGCAGGATGGGGTTGGCGATCTCGCCGCGCACGGTGACCGTGTCGGTGTTTTGCGCGATGGTGTTGTCGACGAAATTCAGCTTGCCGGATTGGCCATACATGCGGCCGTCGGGGAGTCGCAACCTGATCACCACGGCTTCCAGGCCGCCTTTCGGACCATAGCGCTCGCGCAATTCCAGCCCCTGGCGAAGCGGCACGGGGAAGGTGACGTACATCGGGTCCTGGCTGACGATGGTGGTCAGCACGCCTGAACTCGGACTGACGACGTTGCCTTCGGTGACCGAGGTGCGTCCGATCTTGCCGTCGATCGCTGCGCTGATCACGGTGTAGTCGAGATTGATCCGGGACGCCTCGACCTGTGCCTGCGCGGCCTGAACCTGCGCTTCCAGGCTGCGCTGGTTCGCGATCGCCGCGTCATAGGTCGATTGCTGTCCGGCCGGTCCGCCGAGCAGCGTGCGTGCGCGCTCGGTGGTCAGTTTGGCATTCTCGAGCGTCGCTTGGAGCTGTGCTACCTGTGCCTGCTTTGCCTCGAGGTCGGCTTCGAAGGGGCCGCGTTCGAGATGATAGAGCTGATCCCCAGTCTTGATTTCAGCGCCTTCGACGAACAGCCGCTTTTCCAGAAACGCGGTGACGCGTGCGACGACGTTGACGCGATTGATCGCCTCGATCCGCCCGATGAATTCGTTGCTCTCGGTGATCGGCCGCTCGGCCGCTTCCACGACACCGACCGCAGCAGGGCCAGTGGGAGCAGCCTGGGTCCAGGCTGTCCCGCCGGTGAAGATCGTCACAAGGCTTGCCGCCAGCAGTCTGACCGAGGCTTGCGCAAGGTCCATCATCTGCTCCTTGCTCCGGCCTGGAAAATCAGTAGCTCAGGCCTCGCTTACTCCCGTGGCGTGCGGTTGCTGCGTGCAGGCTCGTCGTAGCCTTTGCGACGGCTGTAGAACATCAGCGCGATCAGGCCGCAGCCCGAGACCAGTATGAAGATCGCGGCGACTCCCAGGATGATGTTGCCGTAGAGCGGCATGGGCGTCGCCTGCCACACAGCGACGCAATACCAGGTGGCCACAATGAGAAGGACGGCCAGCACGGCCGCAAGGAGCCATTGGTTCTTCGTGTGCATGGTGTCCTCCATCGTCTGGTTGAGAGCCCGAATCGTCGTCATGACAAACCCGCCGCCGAAGGACTGCGTCGGTTTGCGACGGCTCTAGCGCCACCGCCATCCGCATTGACGACGACCGCGATGCCACCAGCAGACCCAGCGGCGCCTGCGCCGCGGCGGCGGTGGCGGCGGTCGCCCCCAACCGGGTCCGGGTCCCCAACCGGGGCCAGTTCCAGGTCCCCAGCCGGGTCCAGGTCCCCATTGCGCTTGCGTCACGAGATCGGATGGCGTCCCGGCCTGCCCGAGATCGGGGGCGATCGGCATGGCTTCCGCGGTCTCGATCAAGCGAACGCCGATGGCGCCGATTGCTACGGCGGCAACGGCATTCTGGGCAAAGCCGAGGAAAGCACGGCGAGTGGGAACGTCCATCATCTTCTCCTCTCTTGTCACGCAGTCCGCCGCACGGACTGCAGCGCGTAGAGCAGCCACGCCAGGCCGTGCGAAATGAGGTCGACCCCCAGCAGGAATCCGAGGGCCCAGATGCTGATGTCGGGGAATCCGAGCAGGATCACGAGACCTGCGAGCGTTGCAAAGGCGCCGGAGATGAGCATCATCCATCCGTTCTGCCGCCAATGCGCGAAACTCAGCACGCAGCGAATGGCGCCCGAGGCGAACAGTATCGCGCCGAGGAAGTAGGTCAGGATGAGAGCGCCTGACACAGGCTGGCCGAGCAGCAGGAAACCGAGCCCCAGATAGAGCACGCCAAGCAGAACCTGCCACAGGAAGCCGCCCCATCCTTTGGTCCAGAAGGCGTGCATGATCTCGAACGCGCCGGCCGCGATCGCGATCACGCCGATCAGCTTGACGCTGATGAGAGTTGCAAACACGACGTCGCCGAGAGCAAAGAGGCCGGCGGCGATCAGCACGATGCCAAGAAGCGCGCAGACCCAGAACGGGGGCGGAACGAGCCCCTCGATCTCGGTTCGGCTGTCATAGGCTGTCATGCCATTCTCCTCATCGGCAATGGCTCGATCGACACGCCTGAATGCTAGCTTGGAACCCGCAACGCCGACATCCGACGAAACCCTGAGCAGTGGCGCGGGAATATTCCCATTGGCATGAATGTCGGCGCTGCGCTCACGCGAGAGGCGCGGCGGATCGCTATCGCCGTCCCCTCGGCCCCAGCGTCAGATTCGTGACGCCGGCTGCAAGATTGAGCCCGATCGATCGCTCGATGGAGAGCGGCTGTAGCATGACGCTGCGTCGTGAGCCGCCGATCAGGACATTGGCGCCGAGGCCGGGCCCCAGAGCGAAATTACCACTCGCGCCCACATAGTTGCCGCGCAAGGTGCCGGGGCCGATGCGCGAATTCTTCGCGAGCACGGCCCAGGAGAGGGTGCCTGCGCTCGTCACGCCGATATCAAGGCCAACGCGGCGGATCCGCCCCTCATAGATGTACTGCCGGGCCGGGTTTCGCGCATAGAATACACAGCGCAGCGTCTGCGCCGATCCGAGCACCAGCCCGACGCGCGGGTTGCTGAAACACAGGAGCCGGCCGACCCTGAAGGTCTCGGCGCACGCGGGCAGGGTGAATGTGGACAGCAGCGCCGATGCGCCGATCACTGCAACGATCCGTGTCATTCGCATGTCACGCCTCCATGTGCGTCTTGGTGTCGGCGGCCGCGGCTCCCGGCCGCCGGTCCTGGCGAAGCCAGAAGGTAAGACCAAGGCCGATGAGGAGCATGGCGCCCAGCAGAAAGAAGAGGAACGACTGCTTCAGCCAGGATATCGCCGGAACGGCCAAGCCCATCGCAAGGCCGAGGAAGGCAATTTGCAGCGACAGAAGACTGACGCCCGCCAGGAACGTTCCGAGCGCGAGCAAAGTCAGAAGAACAAGGCCGGTTGCCGGTGTCGGAAGCAACTGCTGCACGCCCGACACCAGGATGATGTTCATCGTAATCAGGACGGCGACCCAGTGCAGCGCCTGTGTCCAGATCAACCGCAACTTGGCTTCCTTAGCCTCGACCTCCGGCCATTTCGTGATGACGCAGACCACGCCGATGGCGAGTGCCAGGAACTCCCAATAGCCGACCAGGGGCTGGTGCGAGACATTGGTGTAGGCGACGCCCGCAATCGCCAGCACCAGCGCCACGACATAAGGAAGCTGCTGCCACAGGAAATGGGCCATGCTCGAATACGTTGGGTGAGCGTCGCCGCTCTCCGCCTGCTGCGTATCCATCTCGCGCTCAGTGTTGTTCATGGGTCACCCACGCGTGATTTGCCGTTGCCGAGCGTCAGTCTGGGGCCATCGCCGAGGTAGTCCTCGACGTAGAATCGGATGATCGCGACCCGGCCGATGGCAACCAGCGGCATCGCCAGCGCAATGCCCATGACGCCGAACAGCGCGCCCAACAGAACGATCGCGACCAGGGTCCAGGCCGGCGGGATTTCCACGGCGTGGCGCTGGATCAGCGGGCCGATCACATAGCCTTCGACTGATTGGATGATGGTGTAGACCACCATGGCCCAGATCAGCAGTGAGCCGCCGAGAGGCATCGCGACGAGCGCAATCGGAATGGCGGCAACGATCGGCCCGAGATAGGGGATGAAATTCGACAATCCCGCCTGCAGCCCAAGCACGAACGGACCGGGCAGCCCGATGAGGTAAAGCGCGACCCAGACGCACAGCGTCATCAGGATGATGCGGATCAGTTGTCCGACGAACCAGAGCCGCATGACGTTGCCCATCTCGTCCATCACCTCGCGCGTTCGTGCCCGATATGACGGCTTCACCAGCATCACCAGGCTTTCGCGATGGCTGGTGGGATCGAATGCAAAGAGGATTCCGAGGAACAGGATCACGAGCGTGGCGGTCAGTACGCTCGAGGCGCCTCCCAGCACGAACTGGGCGTGGCTGAGGAGCCGGCCCTGATCGGAGAACAGCCATTGCGCGAAATCCCGGCCCCATTCCGGGCCGAGCAGATCGACGCCGTACGACAACAGGTGCTCCTGGAGGATGTCGAGCTGGGCGTCCATCACCTTGAGCAATATGCGCGTCTGCTCCGGCAGCTTGCGTGCGCCCCACACGAGACCAAGTCCCGACAGAGCAGTGAGGAACAGCAGCACGAGCGTCAATCGCCAGACCCGCTTGAGCGGGAGGGCGGGAGCGAGCGCCCGCGCGGCGGCATCCAGCAAGGCCGCAAACAGCACGCCGGCGAAGACGACGAGGAGGCTCGAAACGGATTGCCACGCCAGGAACAGTGCGACGCATGCGGCAAGCAGAGTGAGTCCAGTCGTGAGCAGGCTGCGCCGGCCGTCGCCTCCGATGGGGTCGGCTTCGTCGCGCCGCACCGCCTCGCGCAGCCTGTCTTGTCCGATCCGGGTGTCGCTCATCGACCGACCAATTCGTGGGATCTCATCCCTTTTTCTAGGTACGAACCCGACGGCTGCCATAGTGTGGATGCTTGCCGCCGCGATGGCGCCAGTAGCGGTGCTTCGTCGGGTTGGTGTTCGTATTGGGTGTGGTGGTGCTGGGCGCGGCTGCGCCTGTTTCTTTCGGCGCGGCCACGCTCTTGGTGTCGGACTGCGCCAGAGAGGGCCACGAAGGTGCGATCGCTGCTGCAAGTCCAAGGATCAGAATACCGCAGAGGGCCCGGGTGTTCATGCTCGCCTCCAATGTACGACCAGCGACTAAGTTCAGATCGAGATAGCTCCGATGGTGAGCGCATAGATACCGGCGCACGCAGCGACCACCAACGCTGCGAATGCGACGGCTTCGAATGGCCTGAAGGTCGGCTCCTTGCGCTCGCGCTTTGCGAGAAAGAATAGCACCGTTCCGGGTGCGTACAGGATGGACGACAGCAGCAGGAACTTGGGACCGCCCGCATAGATCATGCCGGCGGCATAGAGCGTCGCGACGGCCGAGCGGACCCCGTCGACGGTGCGGGCGCGTTCGCCGGCATGGTAAGTTTCGCTTACCGACGCCAGCTTCAGCCCATATGCCGCAACGAAGAAATACGGGATCAGCGTCATCGCACTGGTCATCTTGAGCGCGAGCGTGAAGGCATATTCCGCAAACCAGGTGACGAGCAGGAAAGCCTGGATGACGCAATTGGTGAGCCAGAGCGCGCCCACCGGGACCTGATGCGCGTTCACGTTTGCGAGGAAGGAGGGCATGGTGCGGTTCAGCGCCGCCGAATGCAGGACTTCAGCTGCGAGCAGCGACCATGACAGGTAGTTTCCGAGGATCGAGATCAGCAGCCCGATGCTGATGAAGATGCTGCCCCAGCGCCCGACCATCGCCTCCATCACACCGGCCATCGAAGGCGTCGGAAGCGCCGCCAGTGCCTCGCGAGGCAGCACGCCGTAGGACAGAAGCGTCACGAGGACGAGAAGGCTCAAGACGATCAGGAAGCCGAAAACGGTCGCAACCCCGATATCGGAGCGGTCCCTCGCATAGCGGGAGTACACGCTTGCGCCCTCGATCCCGACGAACACGAAGACGGTGAGCAGCATTGTACCGCGGACCTGCGTGAAGACGTCCGCAAGAGCCGGCTCGTCCGTTCCCCAAAAGCTTTGCGAGAGCCGTTCGGCGTCCACGGCAAAGATCGCCACGGTGATGAACGCCAGGATCGGGACGATCTTGGCGTAGGTTGCGATCGTGTTGAGGGTGGTCGCTCCCTTGATGCCGCGCAGCACCAGGACATGGACGCCCCACAGCAGCACGGATGCCGCCGCGATCGCCGTCGGCGTCGTGCCATCGCCGAACATGGGAAAGAACTGCCCGAGCGTGGCCTTGATCAGGATGAGACAGGTGACGTCGGCAAGACAGCAGCCAATCCAATAGCCGGCGGCGCAAGCAAAGCCGATGTAATCGCCGAATCCGGCCCTGGCGTAAGCATAGATGCCGGCGTCGAGCTCCGGCTTGCGGCGTGCGAGCGCCTGGAACACCAGCGCCAGCATCAGCATGCCGGTACCGGCAATGACCCAGGCGATGATCGCCCCAAGCACGCCCGTGGCGCGACCGAAGGATGCGGGCAATGCGAAGATGCCCGAACCCACCATCGACCCGATCACGAGCGCGGTGAGCGCACTGCGTGACAGCGTTTGAGCGGCCTCGTTCGACGAAGGAGCCATGACAGAGAATGGCCTTCCGATCGGAAATGGGCCTGATACGACAGTCCGCGGGGAATCGCGGGATGGCGGCCGGCCGACAAGCCTGCAACCTTAGAGGCGGTTTTCCCGCCCGCACATCAGGGATTCTCTGTAGAGGGCGATGGCCGTAAATCGGCATCGCCGGCCTCGCGCGGAGCGCCGCCTTCAGGCTTCTGCAACCTGTTGGTCGGAACGCGACGGCGAACCGGCTGCCGCCGCCCGCGCCACGAATACGAAGCTCGACCGAAAGAACTCGCCTGTCTTGGCGAGCTCGGCTGCCAGCCGCCTGGCGTGCTCCAGCGCCGCATCCAGATCGGCGTGCTCGCATCCGGTCAGGTCCGGGAACAAGCCATATCGATCGACGATGTGAAAGAAGTAGCGCATGCGGCTGCATTAAGCTCGCGCGTGGACGGCTTCCAGTGACAAACCCGTAAGGCGCCTCCGCCAAAGGGATGACAAGCGGTCCGGCAGCTTGCGCTCCCGTAAGGTCGAGGCGAGCCTCCCCGGACTAGGGGAATCCTACCTCGGTTCCTCGGGTGATCAGCCGATGTCCGGGACCTGCGCATCGGAATAGCCTGATCTGATCCCGTCGACGCGCGAGAGGAGGAAAGCGATGTCGAACTATGATCAGAATCTGGCGGCCTCAGGCCAGGCCGGCGGCAGCGCGATTGCGATTGACGCCGGACTGCGCGACTACATGTTGCGGATCTACAATCACATGGCCACGGGTGTCGGCGTGACTGCGGTTGCGGCGTGGCTGGCCTACCAGCTGGTTGATCCCGCCTGGCTGCAAAGTCCGGTGATGTGGATCTTCATACTGGCGCCGCTCGCGCTGGTATTCTTTCTGGGATCGCGCATCAATACGCTGTCGGTCTCCACCGCACGGCAGCTTTTCTTTCTCTATGCCGCGCTCGTCGGCATATCGCTCTCGATCCTGCTCCACATCTACACGAGCGCCTCGATCACACGCGTGTTCTTCGTCACCGCAGCGACCTTCGGCGCACTCAGCCTATTCGGATACACGACGCGGCGCGACCTGTCCGGGGTCGGCACCTTCCTGTTCATGGGCCTGATCGGCATCATCATCGCCAGCCTGGTCAACCTCTTCCTGAGGTCGACCGGGCTCGACTGGCTGATCTCGATCGTAGGTGTCGGCGTCTTTGCAGGCCTCACGGCTTACGACACGCAGCGCATCAAGGCGATGTACGACAGCGCGGACGATGAGACGTCGGCAGGCCGGAAGTCCGTTCTCGCCGCGCTGTCGCTCTACCTCAACTTCATCAACCTGTTCATGATGCTGCTGCGCCTTCTCGGCAATCGTCGCTGAAGCGGCGGAAGGCGGCGTCAAGCCGCCGGCCGCTCCGCTGCGCTGGCGAGCGCGTCGCGCAGCATCTTTTCCTTGCTCTCGTCCAGCGATGTCTTCAGCACGACGCCGCCGGCGTCCTTGATCTCCTTGAGCACCTTGTCCGCCGTCATGTGCTTGATCAGGACGAACAAGGCTGCGTTGCCGGTGTGGAGGTTACCGGACAGTTCCTTCATGAAGGCATCGTCGATGCCGAAATCGGACAGCGCGCCGCCGAGCGCGCCCGACGCCGCCCCGACCGCGACACCGAGAATCGGGTTCAGGAACAAGACGCCGATCAGGAGCCCCCAAAAGCTTCCGGTCATCGCTCCCACGGCCGTCGTGTTGACGAGCTGATTGAGCTTGATGCCGCCGGTATCGGTTTTGACGGCGATCACGGCGTCGCTGATGGTGATGAGGTATTCCTTCTGCAATTTGAGGAGCCGCTGACGCACCTCCTCGGCTTTTGCCTCGGTCGGGTACACGATCGCGACGAGATCGGACATCGAAACCTCCTTAAGCTTTAAGCTTTGTCGGCTGGGCGGAATGCTGCTGATGGTGCGCTCCGGCGCGACGGTAGTCCGCGGGCGCTACGCACGGCATCGGAGAAAACCCTGGGCTCAAAGGATGAATGTTCTGATGCGCGAAGGGGCACGCGCGAGGCGATCGGCGTCGTCGCCGGCGAGGAGGGAAATCCTGATCCGCGACTAGGTAATCACCCGATATTCCCTGCAGGTCCGAAAGCGCATGGTCGCAAGCATCGACAATAGCCGATTGGCGAGGACGCTTCCGACTGCGCGAGGCCTCCATGACTACGACGTCATCGATCCAGAAGCTTTCGCTGTTTGCGCTGACTGCGATGGTGGTCGGCTCGATGGTCGGCTCGGGCATCTTCTCGTTGCCGCGGACCTTCGGTATCGCAACCGGTCCGTTCGGAGCCATCTTTGCCTGGTGCATCGCCGGCGGCGGCATGTACACGCTGGCCCGCGTTTTCCAGTCGCTGGCCGAACGCAAGCCCGATCTCGACGCCGGCGTCTATGCCTATGCCAAGGCGGGATTTGGCGACTATCCGGGCTTCCTCTCGGCACTCGGCTACTGGTCCGGGAGCTGCATCGGCAATGTCTCCTACTGGGTGCTGATCAAGTCGACGCTCGGCGCGTTCTTTCCCGTGTTCGGCGATGGCAACACTGTCACCGCGATCATCGTCGCTTCCATCGGCATCTGGCTGTTCCACTTCATGATCTTGCGCGGCGTGCAGCAGGCGACCGCGATCAACACCATCGTCACCATCGCCAAGATCGTGCCGATCCTGGTCTTCATCGCGATCCTGATCTTCGCCTTCAAGGCGGACATGTTCCGCGCCAATTTCTGGGGCGGCGAGGGCATGCCGGACAAGAGCCTGTTCGAGCAGATTCGCGCGACCATGCTGGTCACGGTGTTCGTCTTTCTCGGCATCGAGGGCGCCAGCGTCTATTCGCGCTATGCCAGGGAGCGTTCCCATGTCGGAGCTGCAACGATCCTCGGCTTCGTGATCGTGACGAGCCTGATGGTGTTCGTCACCATGCTGCCCTATGCCGTGCTCCCGCGCGCCGAGATCGCGGATATGCGCCAGCCGTCAATGGCGACGGTGCTGGAGGCGGTCGTCGGGCATTGGGGCGCCGTCTTCGTCAGTATTGGACTCCTGATCTCCGTGTTGGGCGCCTATCTCGCCTGGTCGCTGATCTGCGCCGAAGTGCTCTCTGCCGCCGGCCGGACGCGAGACATGCCGGCGGTGTTCGGCACGGAGAACGCGAACAAGGTGCCGGCCGCGGCGCTGTGGTTGACGAACGTGGTCGTCCAGCTCTTCGTCATTAGCACCTATTGGTCGCGAGACGCCTTTGCATTCATGCTCAATTTGACGAGCGTCATGAACCTCATTCCGTTTTTCCTGGTCGCCGCCTATGGGCTCTTGCTGGTCAGTCGGGGCGAGACCTATGAGAAGCGTCCGGACCAGCGCAGACGCGACATGATCTTCACCGGCATCGCCGTCGTCTACACGCTGTTCCTGATCTATGCGGCCGGGATGAAATACCTGCTGCTGGCCGCCATTCTCTACGCGCCCGGTACGGTTTTGTACTTCTGGGCTCGACTGGAGCAGAAGGCAAAGGTCTTCAAGCCGGTCGAATGGATCATCTTCATCGTGGCTGTGGTCGGCGCTGTGGTCGGGATTCACGGACTGGCCACCGGCTACATCACCATCTAGGCAAGACCCTCTAAGCAAGGCAGTTGCCATGGCAAAGCAAGCTTCGGATTCCTCCACTGCATTCGGCGTGCATTCTGAGGTCGGACAGTTGCGCAAGGTGATGGTCTGCTCGCCGGGCCGCGCCCATCAGCGCCTGACGCCCTCCAATTGCGACACGCTGCTGTTTGACGACGTGCTCTGGGTCGACAACGCCAAGCGCGATCATTTCGATTTCGTGCAGAAGATGCGCGACCGCGGCATCGAAGTGGTCGAGATGCACAACCTGCTCACCGAGACCGTCGCGATCCCCGAGGCCAGGAAATGGATTCTCGACAACCAGGTCGTTCCCAACCAGGTCGGGCCGGATCTCGTCGATGACCTGCGCGCCTATCTGGAAAGCCTCAAGCCGCGTGACCTGGCCGAAACCTTGATCGGCGGTGTTTCCACCTACGATTTTCCGGACGCCCATGGCGGCGAAACGCTGCGGCTCATTCGCGAGGCAGCCGGCATGACCGAGTATCTGCTGCCGCCACTGCCGAATACGCTGTACACGCGCGATACGACCTGCTGGATCTATGGCGGCGTCACCCTAAATTCGCTCTTTTGGCCGGCGCGGCATGAAGAGCCGATCCTCGCGACGGCCATCTACAAGTTCCATCCGGATTTTGCAGGCAAGGTCAACGTCTGGTGGGGTGACCCGACCCAGGATCATGGCCTTGCAACGCTGGAAGGCGGCGACGTGATGCCGATCGGCAAGGGCAACGTCCTGATCGGCCTCAGCGAGCGTACCTCGCGGCAGGCGATCAGCCAGCTTGCTGCGGCCTTATTCAAGAAGAAGGCGGCCGAGCGCGTGATCGTGGCCGCAATGCCCAAGCTCCGCGCAGCGATGCATCTCGATACAGTGTTTACCTTCGCCGATCGCGACTGTGTGCTGATCTATCCCGACATCGTCGATACCATCAGGGCGTTCTCGTACCGGCCCGCAAACAACGCCACCGGCATCGAGTTGCGCAAGGACGACAAGCCGTTCGTGCAGGTCATCGCGGAAGCACTGGGCCTGAAGAAGCTGCGCGTCATCGAGACCGGCGGCAGCGCCTATATGCGCGAGCGCACGCAGTGGGACAGCGGTGCCAATCTGGTCTGCGCGTCGCCCGGGGTCGTATTCGCCTACGACCGCAACACCTACGCCAACACTTTGCTGCGCAAGGAGGGGATCGAGGTCATCACCATCGTCGGCGCAGAACTCGGCCGTGGCCGGGGGGGCGGTCACTGCATGACCTGTCCGATCACGCGGGATGCGGTGGACTATTAGGCGGCAGACCTGAGCGCTCGGTGACCGTGGCGGAATAGGTTCCGCCGCCACGTCGAGAGAGGCATCTTCGGAGGCCTTTTAGTATCTGTTGCATTGATGTTGAGCGTCGGCCCGCGGCCGGTTTGGCACGAAATGCACAGTCGTGCGCTTGATCTCACATATTCGGGATTTCAATCCGCACAGGGCTCTACTTGGTAGTGTACCCGGCCCGGGGGTGTATAATCGCGCAAGCCCGAGGGCGCGGGTTCTGATCCAGAGATGATCATCCGGCGTAGCGTCGAGGGGCAGGGAGCGACTCTCGCGTTCGGGAACATTGAAGGCTTGGCATTGAGCTTCGATGCCGAGGTCGCTCAAAAAGTGAGTGCGTACCGTGAAGCTACGTGGCTCTCCCATCTGCGAGTCAAGTCGAGCCGGCGTCGGGGAATGGCTGCCAATCGGTCCGGAGGAACAACTGGCCGACGCGCAGCCGAACGCCAACCTGGTGTCGCTCCAGGAGTGTATCCAGCAGCGGATCGCGTCCGATCTTCACGATTCGACCTGCCAGTATCTGATCGCCGCGAGCCTCGGCCTGATGCGTCTGCGCAGCTGCCTGAATGATCCGGCTGGAGCTGCGCGGCTATGTGACGAGATTGATGCCTCGATCGACGAAGCGCTGCGGGAAATCCGAGCGTTCGCCTATCTGCTGCACCCGCAGAATCTGACCGTCGACGGTCTGAAAGCAACGATTGAACGCTATTCGCGGGGATTTTCCGCGCGGACATCCCTGCACGTCACGACCAGGATTTCGTCGGATATCGATCGCTTGTCGCGAGACAAGCAGCATGCGTTGCTTCGGGTCATCCAGGAGGCCCTCACGAACGTCTTTCGTCATGCGAAGGCGACGGAAGTGAGAATCGCCATCGCCTCGACCGGCAGCCATTTTCAACTGACGGTCAGTGACAACGGGCGAGGATTTCCGGCTGACCGTACGAGATCCGGCACGAGGGCTGTGATGGGCGTCGGCATTCCGGCCATGCGGGCCAGATTGCAGCAGATTGGAGGCACTCTGCATTTCCAGTCCGACTCGGCGGCGCGACATTCCGGCACCACATTGCTGGCGGTGTTGCCGCGCGATTTCGTCGCAAGCAAACGCAACAGGAAGACCACAACAGTGGCGAGGGTCCACGCAGGCACATCGTGAAGGAAGAAAACTGATCACCGGTGGTGGCCGAAATCATCTCTCGCGCCTGGCGTCTGGGGCAGCCACCGTGTCAAGAAAATGGAGTGCGCTGCCATGAAGCGGTTTCTCATTGCAGATGATCACGAGGCCGTGCGGTCGGGCTTGCGAGCCGTGCTCGAGCAGCGGGCGGATTGGGAGGTGGTCGCTGAAGCCAATGACGGCAGCAAGGCTGTTGCCGCTGCGATCGCCAACCAGCCCCACGTCGCCATCGTCGATTTTTCCATGCCGCGCATGACGGGGGTGGAAGTCGCGCGGCGGATCAGGGAATACCCGCTTCAGACCGAGGTGCTGATCTTCACGGTGCACAATTCCAGCCTGCTCGCGCAGGAGGCGTTCCAGGCAGGTGCGCGCGCCTTCCTGCTGAAGTCCGACGCCAACAAGCTGCTGCTGGCGGCGGTCGAGGCGCTCCTGGCGCACAAGCCGTTCTGTAGCAGGAGCTGTCAGAACGAACTGGATCGCGGCGTGGCCCCCGGCATGGACAGCAGGCAGGCGCTCACCCCGCGTGAGCAGCTCGTCGTCAAGCTGGTTGCGGAGGGCTACAGCAACAAAGGCATCAGCTCCATCCTGGACCTCAGCGTCAAGACGACGGAGGCGCACCGGGCGGCGGCGATGCGCAAGCTCGATGTGAATTCGACGGCCGGACTGGTCCGTTACGCGGTGCGGGCCGGGCTGATCGAGGTATGAGGCCTTTGAGTACAATCGCCGAGGGATTTCAGGGTTTTGTGGGATAACCCGCTGGACCCCGACCGGTATGATCGCTCGATGTTTCTGCCGGTCGCCTCCATCGATCGCCCGATGGGCTCGCGGGCCGGCATACGGGAACGACGTCGTGAAGCGCATCGTGATTGCGGATGATCATGAAGTCGTGCGCTCCGGGCTGCGGGCGATCGTCGAAACCCGCTCCAACTGGATCGTCAGCGGGGAGGCCACCAATGGCGAGCAGGCGGTCGCGTTGGCGTTGGAGACACGGCCCGATATCGTGATCGTCGACTATTCGATGCCGCTCATGAACGGGCTGGAGGTCAGCCGTCGTCTCAAGGCGCTGCATGTGCGCACGGAAGTGCTGATCCTGACGATGCACGAGAATGAGGAGCTGCTGACCGAGGCCATCCTGGCGGGAGTCCGTGGGTTCCTGTTCAAATCGGACGCCAGGAACCACCTGATTTCCGCCATCGAGGCGCTGCTCGACGGCCGACCTTACTTCACCAGCCTGCTGCTGGAGAAGCTGCTCCACGACTACCAGCTCAACAAGCAGAACAAGTCGGCCATGCTGCTCACCTCGCGCGAGCAGAGCGTGGTTCAGCTCATTGCTGAAGGACATACCAACAGGTCCATCAGCACCATCCTGAAGCTGAGCGTGAAGACCGTCGAGACGCACCGCGCCTCGGCGATGCGCAAGCTCGGAATGTCGTCGACGGCTGAGCTGGTTCGCTATGCCATTCGCAAGAGACTGGTGGCGCCGTGAAGGGTCGCTTGGGGAGGGCCGTATCTCGGTGATGGGCCCCGACGCAGCGCGATCAGCAGCCTCGACAGATCGCCAGCTTGCCGTCGAGGTCGCTCTCTTCGCGTGTGGGCCGAAGGTCGCTCGCAAGAGACGGATCCTCGCTCCGTGTTACCTGCCGCTCGGCGGGCAGAGGTGCATAGTCCAAAAGGCGCGAGTTGGACGTCAGGGTCGGGGGGACCGCCGGATTGGCTGGCGCCGCCAATCCTCCGCCGTGCGCGCTGCCTTTTGCATACGCTGCGGCCGCCGCAACCAGAATAAGGATTACTACTGCGACATGCACTGTGGCTGCTCTCTGCATGTTAGCCTCCGTTCAACTTGCCCGGCGTCGACTACGGCGTCGCGCAAATTATCCATCTGACAGTTTGACGCGGGTAGACAAATCGGTGTGAGTCGCAGCCGTCGTCGATGAATTTTCGTTAAGGCTGGCGGCAAGCGTCGTGACGCGCGAGATTGGAGAGCAAGGTTGGAGATGACCGCTCGTGTGCTGCTCAGCCTGTGATCGTCCAGGCACGGCGGTTGGCGGCAAAGATTTCACCGATCTGGTCCTCCGTGATGATCAGAGCGCCCCTCATGACTCGCTCACCGATCGGCCGCCGTTTCAGCGAGAAGCCAATCCCGAAAGACGACGAGGGGCGGGTGGAGCGTTCGTTCAGACGGCCACACCAGATAGTATCGTTCAGAGCTCTCCATTGGCAGGTTGAGTGCGCGCACGAGGCGACCGCTTGCCAGCTCGTCCTGAATCAGGAATGTGGGAAGAAGCGCAACGCCGACGCCGACCATCGCCGCCTGGGCAACCGTGGCAAACTGATCGAAATACATCGTCTGGGCTGACGCGCCTGCAACGCCCTGCGCAAGGAACCATTGGTCCCATGCGTTCGGGCGCGTCGAGATGCTGAGCAGCAATGCCTTCCTGATGTCGCCCGCCGTGCGAAAGTGGAATTGCTTCCTGAGCTCTGGACTGCAGGCGGGAACGACTTCCTCCGAGCGCAGCAGGATCATCTCGGCGCCCGGCCAGTTCGGTGATCCGAAATGGATCGCTGCATCCAGCGGCTCGGAACGAAAATCGAAGTAGGACAGGCGCGTTGCAAGATTGACGGTGACGCCCGGATTCTGCGCCAGAAATCTTGGAAGGCGTGGCGCCAGCCAGCGCGTGCCGAACGTCGGCAGGATCGCCAGATTGAGCGTGCCGCCCCTCGGATTGGCCCGCAGGTTAAACGAGGCGGTGCTGATCTTCCGCAGCGCGTCGCGAATCTCGCGCGCATAGGCTTCGCCGGCGGGCGTCAGCCGAATGGTCTGGCGCGCGCGGACGAAGAGTTCGACATCGAGCTGCTCTTCTAGCGACTTGATCTGCCGGCTGACGGCTCCCTGGGTCAGGCTGAGCTCTTTGGCTGCCAGCGTCACGCTGCCGGTGCGCGCCGCCGCTTCAAACGCGGCGAGGAGGGCGGTTGACGGCAGGAAGCGGCGGGTCGGCTGCATCTTATTCCAGAATGGAATGATCTATTGAATAATTGTCGTTTCCGGGCGTTGAAAAGGCAAGAATACTTCGAATACTTCATGCTAATTTCGCATGACTATTGTGGCAGTCCCGGCCGGTTCCCGACTGCGGCCTGACGAGAATTAGCCATTGACCAGCGTGCCACTTCAGTTCGATCAAAGAGCCGGCGCGCTCACAGCCAGACGCAACGGCCGCGCCATTCAATTCAACGTCGACTTCGGAAAGCCTGTCATGTCCGTCATATCAGCCCCTCAGACACAAGCTCACACCGCCGATCTTGCCACTGAGGTCGACAGGCTCCTCACCGACCTCGGCGTGAGCCGCGTGAGCTTCACGGAAGGCACGCTCGCCGTGCAGACGCCGATCACCGGCAGGATCGTCGGGAAGGTCAGGGAAGTCAGCGCCGCCGATGCCGCCGCGCTGATTGCGAAGGCGCATGCGGCTTTCCAGGTCTGGCGGCTCGTGCCGGCACCGAAGCGCGGCGAGCTGGTCCGGCTGTTCGGCGAAGAGTTGCGTGCCAATAAGCAGGCGTTGGGCCGACTGGTGTCGATCGAGGTCGGCAAGATCGTGTCCGAGGGCCTCGGCGAGGTCCAGGAGATGATCGACATCTGCGACTTCGCCGTCGGGCTGTCCCGCCAGCTCTATGGCCTGACCATCGCCACCGAGCGCGGCGAGCACCGGATGATGGAGAGCTGGCATCCGCTTGGCGTGACCGGCATCATCTCCGCCTTCAATTTCCCGGTCGCGGTCTGGGCATGGAACGCGGCGCTGGCACTCGTCTGCGGCAACAGCATCGTGTGGAAGCCGTCCGAGAAAACCCCGCTGACGGCGCTGGCGACGCAGGCGCTGTTCGACCGCGCGCTGACGCGGTTTGCGACGGAAGGCGGAAGCGCGCCTGCAGGACTTGCGGCGCTGCTGATTGGCGGCCGCGACCTCGGCGAGCTGCTTGTCGATCATGCGAAGGTCCCGCTGGTGTCGGCTACGGGCTCGACCGCGATGGGCCGCGCCGTGGGACCGCGGCTCGCCAAGCGCTTCGCGCGCGCAATCCTCGAGCTCGGCGGCAACAATGCGGCGATCGTCGCGCCGACGGCCGACCTCGACCTGACGCTGCGCGGCATTGCCTTTGCTGCGATGGGAACTGCCGGCCAGCGGTGCACGACGCTTCGGCGTCTCTTTGTCCATGAGAGCGTGTATGACAGCTTCGTTCCGCGGCTGAAGCGGGCCTACGCATCTGTTTCCGTCGGCAGTCCCCTGGAAGCCGGCACGCTGGTTGGTCCGTTGATCGACGGCACGGCCTATCGTGCGATGCAGGGCGCGCTCGAGGCCGCGAAGGCTGCGGGGGCCGCCATTCACGGCGGCGAGCGAGTTGCCGTCGAGGGAGCCACGGATGCGCATTACGTTCGTCCCGCGCTGGTCGAGATTGCTGCGCAGACGGGGCCAGTCGAGCAGGAGACCTTCGCGCCGATCCTCTACGTGATGAAATACAGCGATCTGAATTCCGTGCTCGAACTGCACAATGCCGTTCCGCAAGGGCTCTCCTCGTCGATCTTCACCAACGACCTGCGCGAAGCCGAGACGTTCCTGTCGGCGCGCGGCTCCGATTGCGGGATCGCCAACGTCAACATCGGTCCGTCCGGAGCGGAGATCGGCGGCGCCTTTGGCGGTGAGAAAGAAACCGGCGGTGGACGCGAGTCCGGGTCCGATGCATGGAAGGCCTATATGCGCCGGGCCACGAACACCATCAATTATGGCCGGACACTCCCGCTGGCCCAGGGCGTCAAGTTCGACGTGGTGTGAGACCTGATGCAGGATGATCCCCGATCGCACGGTCTTTGGGCGCTGACGGCCCCGGCTGCGCCCGAGACCAGGCCGCTCGTGGGCGAGCTGGACGTCGACGTCGTCGTCATCGGCGGAGGATATACCGGCATTTCATCCGCGCTTCATCTCGCCGAGCAAGGCGCGCGCGTCGCCGTGCTCGAAGCCTCGGAAATCGGGTTCGGCGGATCGGGGCGCAATGTCGGTCTCGTCAATGCGGGCATGTGGGTCATGCCTGACATTCTCACCGCGACGCTGGGGCAGACCTTTGGCGAGCGCCTGATCGATCTCCTCGGTCACGGACCGCAGAAGGTGTTCGATCTCATCGAAAAGCACGGCATCGATTGCGAGCCGGAGCGCGCGGGCACGCTGCACTGCGCCGTCGGAAGCAAGGGCCTTTTGGAGATCAAGGCCCGCGCGGAGCAATGGCAGCGGCGCGGTGCGCCCGTCGAGGTGCTCAACGCCGAGGAGACGCGTGCCAAGATCGGCGGCGGCGACTATGCCGGCGCGCTGCTGGACAAGCGCGCCGGCACCATTCAGCCGCTCGCCTATGTCCGCGGCCTGGCGCGTGTCGCGCTCGGTGCGGGCGCGAAGATATTCACCCAAAGTCCCGTTCTCGCTGCGAAGGACGGCTCGCGATGGACGATCGAAACGAAATCAGGATCGGTCCGCGCGGATTGGGTGATCGTGGCCACCGATGCCTACGCGCAGGGACCGTGGTCGCAGGTTCGGCAGGAGCAGGTTCATCTGCCCTACTTCAATTTCGCGACCGAGCCCCTGTCGGATAATCTGAAGGCGTCGATCCTGCCGGGACGGCAGGGCGCCTGGGACACCAAGCAGGTGCTCTCCTCGTTCCGCTTCGACCGCGCGGGCCGGCTGGTGTTTGGCAGCGTCGGTGCGCTCGAGGGCAGGGGTGCCGCCATCCACCGAGCGTGGGCCATTCGTTCGCTGCGAAAATTGTTTCCGCAGCTTGCCGAAATCAGGTTCGAGGCCGGCTGGTTCGGCATGATCGGCATGACCTCGGACAATCTGCCGCGCTTTCACAAGCTCGACCGCAACGTCATTGCCTTCAGCGGCTACAACGGTCGGGGCATCGCGCCGGGCACGGTGTTTGGCGGTGTGCTGGCATCCTATGTGCTTGGCCACGTCACGGAAAAAGATCTTCCGCTGCCGGTCGCATCTTGCGAGGAGCCGCGTTTCCGCCTCGCGCAGGAGGCTCTGTATCGCGCTGGATCCCAGCTCGTTCATCTGACCGAAGCGCGGCTCTAAAGCGCGATGAGATTGGGATGATCGTCATTGCGCTTTAGGTTGTTAGCATGATCTGCGTGCAAACGCGTTCCGCGTTTGTCGCGAGGGAAAACCGCTTCACACTTTTCCAGATCATGCTTTAAGCCGTCGAACCATGAAAGAGGATGCCTTGCTGCGCTACTATACCGCCGCCGAGGTCGAGGCCGGCCTCGACTATGCCAGACTGATCGACGCGCTGGCCGAATCCTTTCGGCGTGGCGGCGAGGCGATGCCGGTTCGGCAGAGCTACGACGTCGGAACCTCCGACGCGCCCGGTCATCTCCTGACCATGCCGGCCTGGGAGCGCGGGAAGGCGCTTGGGGTCAAGCTCGTGACGGTATTCCCTGCGAACACGTCCTGCGGCCTGGGCGCGGTGTCGTCGCTCTACACGCTATTCGACGGCGCGACCGGTCAGCCGCGTGCGCTGATCGATGGCGAGGCACTGACCAATCGGCGGACCGTCGCAGCTTCCGCGCTTGCCTCGCGCTATCTCTCGCGCCCGAACAGCAAGACTCTGCTGGTCATTGGCACGGGTCGCATCGCGGCCTGCCTGCCCGCTGCGCATCGTGCCGCGCGGCCGATCGAGCGCGTGCTCGTTTGGGGCCGCAATCCGCAGCGCGCGCAGGGCTTTGTTGGCGATATCTCTGGCCAAGGGTTCACCACCGAGGCGGTTGCCGACCTGCCGGCGGTGTTGGCCGAGGCGGATATCGTCAGTTGCGCGACGACTTCGGTCGAGCCCATCGTCCTCGGCCGACAGTTGAGGCCAGGCACGCATCTCGATCTCGTCGGCGCATTCACCCGCAACATGCGCGAGAGCGACGACGAGGCCGTCTGCCGCAGCCGCGTCTTCGTCGATACCTATGGCGGCGCGCTCGCGGAAGCCGGCGACCTGCTCCAGCCGATCGCGGCCGGACGTTGGGACGCCGCCAGGATCTGTGGTGATCTGCATGAGCTGACCAGCGGTGCGCGGCCCGGACGTCTGGAGGAGAACGAGATCACCCTGTTCAAGTCAGTCGGCGCGGCTTCCGAGGATCTCGCGGCGGCCTCGCTCCTCGTCGGTGGGTGGGAGTCCAGAATTCGCGCCTGACCGGTTCAGTTCAGCGATCGGCGGTCAATTGCTGGCGATAGCGCTCGGCGTCCCAATTCAGTAAGGCATGCTCGTTCTCCGCCGAGAGATAGCGGACCTCTGCCGTCAGAGGCACACGGCAGGTCACCAGTCCGAGACAGGTCAGCATGGCCTCGGCGCCATCGCTTGCATCCTTGCGAATGATGCAGCCGAGGCCGGGAACGAGGAGGGCAACCGGAGGCGGATGCCGGTCCGCCCGGCCTCGCGACGTCTGGATGCGCAGATCCTCGCCATGGTCCAGCACGGGCAGGCCGGGACCGAGAAAGACGACATGGTCCGGATACAGCGAGCCGCTGGTTGCAATGGCCCGGCTGAAGCGGTCGATCGCGACGCCGTGGCAGAGCGGGTCTTTCGGCGAACGATAGTCCGTGCCGGCGCAGATTGAGCGCAGTGCCTCATCATCGGCGGGTATCGCACTGCGCGGGGTGAGTGCGAGCCGTCTCTCCACCTCATCCACCAGCGCTTCCGCGGCCGCACAGCTTTCGGCGCCGACCACCAGCCCGTGGTTGCCGAGGATCAGGATATCTACTGCATCCTCCGCCAGAACATCATTGACGGCCTTTGCCAGCGGAAGTCCCGGATGATGGTAGTCGAGCCAGCGCCATGCCAATCCGTCGAGGCGCCTGGCAAGCTCCTCGCGTGCGTCGGACCGCACCGCCCAGGCGATCGTGTTGACCGAATGGACGTGCAACACGACCGGATGCGGCATGAGCGCGTGGAGCGAGGTCTCGAGGCGCGCAGCGTCGTGTTCGCGTCGGGGGCAAGAGGCACCTTTTCGTCGCCTTGCATGAGCGCGGCGCGCGCTGCGCCGAGCGACACCGGGACGAAGATGTCCTTGGCTTCCGCATCCGCAAGCCAGGTGCCGGATGCCTTCACCCAGAGCACGTCGCCATCCTTGATCGAGGAGTTGCCGCCGGCGCCCTGCACCAGCAGGATGTTGCGGCCGACGCGGGCCGACATATCGCGGAGTTCATCGAGTTGCGCAGGCGCACGCATCGCGGGGCCTCACCAGGTCAAGTGATTCATCAGCCAGTTCGGTGTCATCTCCTGCGATCCCGCCAGCATGCGGATCGCCGCCGGCAGATCGGGCGCGCCTGCGAGCGCGTCCCGGTGCACGCCGGCACCGAGGAGCAGGGTCAGCATTCCCTTGGCCCGTGCGCCAGCGACATCATGATCGAGAGAATCGCCGATCATCAGGACGCGCTGCGGATCGGGATGGCCGAGTTGCTCCAGCGCCGCCTCGAAGATCGGTGGGTGCGGCTTGCCGACGAATGCCACGGCGCCGCCAAGTTTCTCGTAGAACCGCGCCAGCGCGCCCGGCGCCGGGATCAACCCGCTTGCGCTGAACATGGTCAGATCAGGGTTGGCGCACAGCATCGGCAACTGTCGCGCTGCCGCCGCTGCGAAGCGCGCTCGCCAATGCTCGGGCTCGGCGACGTCGTCATCGAGCCCGGCCAGCAGGATGAAATCGGCTTTCTCGATCTCGGTCGCGATCGAAAGGTCAAGACGGTCGACGACGGAATGATCGCCGCCGCGCGTGATGAGAAAACAGGAGCGGCCGAGATCGGTGAACGGGGCGCGTGAGCGCTGCCGCAAGCCCGCCCAGGTCACTTCGCCCGAGGTCAGGATGCCGTCATAGGCCGTCGGCGGCAGGCCGAGCCTTGCAAGCCGCTCTTCGTTGCTGTGTGCACGCTTGCCGGAGTTCGACAGCACCAGAACGCGCTTTCCTGCCGCCTTGAGTCTTGCCACGCAGTTCCGCGCGGCCGGAAAGACGGTGCCGCCTTCATGAAGCGTGCCCCATTGGTCGAGCAGCACGTGATCGAACCGGTCGGCGATCGCGCTCAACGCATCGATTTCGATGGTGCCGGCTCTCATGACGGGCTGCCTTGCAAGGCCAGCAGCGCAGCGCCATAGCTTGCCTCGGTTTGCTCGGCCGTCGTGACGGCAACACCGAGCGCGCGGCGCCTGATCTCGGTCCATGCCGGGTTCTTCGCACCGCCGCCAATGCTGACGACGCGGCGCAGTCGCGGTGCTCCGAGCGCAGCGAGACGCTGATAGGCGAGGGCTTCGACCGAGGCGATGCCTTCGAGCAGCGCCTGGAAGAAGCGATGATCTTCCGCCGGGCGCGGCGTGATCCGTGCGGCCAGTGACGGATCGGCGATCGGGAAGCGCTCGCCGGGTTTTGGCAGCGGATAGTAGTCGAGCCCGGTTGGCTTCTCCGGCCGCAGTTGCGGTGTCAGCCGTTCCATCTCTGCGGCCGAAAAGTGTGCGAGCAGCGCCCCGCCGCCCGAATTGGAGGCGCCACCGGCGAGCCAGCGCTCGCCGAGCCGGTGCGAATAGACGCCCTGATCGGCGGCGAAGATCGGCTGCGTCGCGAGCAGCTTGACGACCAGCGTCGTTCCGAGCGAGGTCACGGCATCGCCGGGGCTATCTGCGCGCGTCGCAATGAAAGCGGCGACGCCATCGGTGGTGCCGGCCGCGATGCGCGCCGTTTTCGACACGCCGAGCTCCGAGGCAATCGCCGGATCGATCTCGGCAAACGGTGTCCCCGGCACCAACACGCGCGGCAAAAGGCTGTGGGGCACGCCAAGCTGATCGAGCCAGGCCGGCCAGCTGCGCGTGACGGGATCGTAGCCGAGTTTAAGGACGTTGTTCTCGTCACTGACGCCGTGGTTTCCGGCCAACCGTCCGGCGATCCAATCGGCCTGATGCACGGCAAAGCGCGCGTCTCTCGCTTCGCTGTGGCCCAGCAAGTGAAGCAGTTTCGCCAATGCGCTGCTGGCGCCGTGAGCGCCGCTTTCCTCCGGGGCGACCGTTGCAATGTGCAGGGCTTCCTTTGTCGCGCGGGCATCGTTGTACATCAGCCCCGGCGTGCAAGGACGGCCGGCCGCGTCGACTAGGAGCAGCGTGCCGGACGTGCCGTCAACGCACACGCGCTCGACGGCTTCGAGATCGATGCTGCGTCCGAGCTTGCTGATCGCAACGACGCTCGCGTGCCACCATAACTCCGGATCCTGATCGATCGCATGACCGTCCTGTCGCGGCGGGGGCAGGGTGGCCGCTTCCATGCACTGGATGTCGCCGCGCGCATCAATGGCGCAGGCGCGCACCCCGCTGGTTCCAACGTCGATGCCGAGGAACATACCCGTCATCGGATCTCACCTCTCTTTGGCACTCTGACGATCGCGGTCCAGATCACAATCACCGCCGCGATTGCACTGCAGCACGTTTGGGGGATTGACGTCCCGGCCGGCCTCTGCAATTTTTTGCAAGATGTGAAGAAATTTGCAAGCGGGCTTTTTCGCCGTGGTGATGCAACCGGACAGGCTGGCGACGACTGACGGCGAAGCGTCGCTCGCGACACGCGCGGCCTGGCTCTATTTCGCCGCCGGACTGACTCAGTCGGAGGTCGCCGACCGCCTCAACATCCAGAGCACCAAGGCGCACCGGCTGATCGCGCGCGCCAGCCGCGAGGGCATGATCCGGGTCTTCGTGGAAGGGCCGGTCGCCGAATGCGTCGCGCTGGAGAACATACTGGTCGAGCGCTACGGGCTCTCCTTCTGCCGCGTCGCGCCTGATCTCGGCGAGGGCGATCTGCCGCTGAAGGCGCTGGCGCTGGAGGGTGCCAGCTTCCTGCGACAGATCCTCGAGCGCGGCGAGCACAAGATCATCGGCGTCGGCCATGGCCGCACGCTCGCCGCGATGGTAGAGCAATTGCCGCAGACGCCGGCCCGCGGGGTGCAATTCGTGTCGCTGCTTGGCGGACTGACGCGGAAATTCGCCGCCAATCCGTTCGACGTCATCCATCGCCTCGCCGAGCGCACTGGCGCGGAGGCCTATCTTCTGCCGGTTCCCGTTTTTGCCAATTCCGTCGCCGACCGCGCCGTGCTGATGCAGCAGTACGGCATCGCCGACGTGTTCGCTCTCGCCCGCAAGGCCTCGCTGCTGTTCGTCGGCATCGGCCAGATCCACGCCGAGGGCTTTCTGGTCTCGAGCGGCATGATCAGGCCGGACGAGGTCGTGGACCTGAAGCGGGAAGGCGCCTGCGCCGATCTGCTCGGCCATTTCTTCAACGCCGATGGCGAGATGCTCGACATCGACCTCTCGGCGCGCGCCACCTCGATGGAGGCGGCGGATTTGCGGAATCACCGCATCGTCGCCATCGGCGGCGGACTGGCAAAAGTCACGGCGCTGCGCGCAGTTTTACGCAGCGGCCTCCTGCACGGCCTCATCATCGATGAGGTGACAGCGCAGGCACTCGCTACCGACAAGCCGGAGGCAACATCCGGCAAAACCAAGAACAAGAGTCGGAAGGGAACGTAAACGCGCACCATGGGAGGTTGCAATGCACGACCGCGAGAAGAATCTGTTCGATTCCTACGCCGGCAAACGTATCAGCCGGCGTGATCTACTGGATGGGGCCGCCAAGCTCGGCATCGCCGGCGCAGCGGCCAATGCAGGCTTCGCCTCTGCGATGTCGCGGGCAATGGCCGCGGACTTCAACTGGAAGGCCTATAGCGGCAAGTCCGTCAAGCTGCTCTTGAACAAGCATCCCTACGTCGATGCCATGATCGGCGATCTCGAAGCGTTCAAGACGCTGACGGGCATGAACGTCACTTACGACATCTTCCCGGAGGACGTCTATTTCGACAAGGTGACCGCGGCACTGTCCTCGAAGTCGGATCAGTACGACGCCTTCATGACCGGCGCCTACATGACCTGGACCTACGGTCCGGCCGGCTGGATCGAAGATCTCAACACCTACATCAAGGATCCCGCCAAGACCAATCCGGCCTTCGCTTGGGACGATGTGCTGCCCGGCCTGCGCTCATCGACCGCGTGGGACGGCGTTGCGGGCTCTGAACTCGGCTCGGGCAAGGCCAAGCAGTGGTGCATCCCCTGGGGCTACGAGCTCAACAACATCGCCTACAATCGCAACATCTTCGACAAGGTCGGCGTCAAGCCGCCAAAGAACCTCGACGACATGCTCGAGGTGGCCGCGAAGATCACCAAGGATGCGGGCGGGCCTTACGGCGTTGGCGTGCGCGGCTCGCGATCCTGGGCGACCATCCATCCCGGCTTCCTCTCGGCCTATTCGAACTTCGGCCAGAAGGACTTTGTGATGGAAGGCGGCAAGCTGAAGGCCGCCATGAACACCAAGGCTTCGAAGGATTTCCACGAGAAATGGGTCAAGATGATCCAGGGCTCGGGTCCGAAGAACTGGTCGACCTACACCTGGTATCAGGTCGGCACCGACCTCGGCGCCGGCGCATCCGGCATGATCTTCGACGCCGACATTCTCGGCTACTTCATGAACGGCGGCGACAACAAGGAGAAGGGCAATCTCGGCTACGCGCCGTTTGCCGCCAATCCGGCCGCAAAGGCGCCGACGCCGAACGTCTGGATCTGGTCGCTCGCAATGTCGAGCTTCTCCAAGCAGAAAGATGCGGCCTGGGTGTTCATGCAATGGGCAGCTTCCGTCGAGCACGATCTGTTCGGCGCTCGCAAGATGGACTTCGTCAACCCGGTGCGCGCCTCGGTCTGGAAGGACTCAGAGTTCCGCGACCGCATCGCGAAATCCTATCCCGGCTATCTGGAGCAGCATGACGTCTCGGCCCCGGGCGCCAAGATCTACTTCACGGCGCAGCCGCTGTTCTTCGACCTGACCACCGAATGGGCGGCCTCGCTCCAGAAGATGGTCGCCAAGGAGATCAGCGTCGACGAAGGCCTCGACAAGCTCGCCGACAGCATCAACCGTCAGCTGAAGCAGGCAGGTCTAGGTTAGGCCAGCTCGGTTGACACCTTTCGTGGTGCCTCAATTCCTCCGTGCCACGACAACCCGCCGGTTCGGAGCGCTACCCGATCCGGGCCGGCGGTGTTGCAGTGAGTATGTGATCCCGTATCATCATGAGCATGGTTCAACTCCTTCAGACCTCTGCGCTTCCGCGCCGCACCATGAAGCTGCGCGGGCGCATGTTGCCTTACCTGCTGAGCCTGCCGGCTCTGCTCGTCTGCATCGCCATCCTCGTGCCGTTCGTGACGGCCGCGGTCTATTCGCTTCAGCGCTACCGGCTGAACCTGCCGTACTTGCGGGGCTTCATCGGGGTCGACAACTACATCGACTTCCTCTCCGATCCCGCGTTCTGGAATACGCTGCGCATCTCGCTCGTCTATACCGCCTTGACGGTGGTGCTCGAGCTTCTGCTCGGCCTTGGCATCGCGCTGCTCCTGCGGCGGCCGACGCGCTTCCATAACGCGGTGTCGATTGTGCTTCTGTTGCCGCTGATGACCGCGCCCGCAATCGCCGCGCTGATGTGGAAGCTGATGACCAATCCGAGCTTCGGCATCCTGTCCTATCTGGTCAGCCTGCTCGGCGTGCACGACTTCAAATGGGCGTCGGACCCGTCGAGCGCGCTGTTCACGGTCGTGCTGGTCGATGTCTGGGTCTACACGCCCTTCATCATGATCCTGCTGCTCGCCGGCCTGCGCTCGCTGCCGCGCCAGCCGTTCGAGGCCGCGGCGCTCGACGGCGTCCCGGCAAGCTTCGTGTTCTTCCGCATCACGCTGCCGATGCTCGCGCCCTACATCATCACGGCCTCGCTGTTCCGCCTGCTCGATTCCATCCAGCAGTTCGACATCATCTATGCGATGACGCAAGGCGGGCCCGGCGACCGGCTGATGGTGTTCCAGGTCCAGGCCTATCTCGAATTCTTCCAGTACACCAATGTCGGCCGCTCGGCGGCGCTGCTGATGATCCTGTGGCTGATTACCAACATCCTGTCGAATATCTTCATCAAGAACTGGCTGCGGCTGCGCGCACGCGCCCACGGTCACGCGTAAGGCTGAGGAGGCGGCGATGGATCATTCCAGTCTCGCGGGTCGCATCTTCCGGGGCGTGGCGCTGGCGCTTGTGCTGATCTTCTTCATGTTCCCGATCGTCTGGATCCTCATGATGTCGTTCCAGACGAATGAGCAGATCCTGCGGATTCCACCGCGCATCCTGTTCGAGCCGACGCTTTCCAACTACCAGGCCTTGATCTCGGGCCAGCTGCGCACCACCGCAGGCAATCTCGAGATCTCCTTCATGCGCAATCTCATGAACAGCTTCGTGCTATCGAGCGCGGCGGTGCTCCTGGCCCTGCTGCTCGGCGTACCCGCGGCCTATGCCTTTGCGCGGTTCAAGTTCAGGCTCGGCGAAAGCATCGCGTTCACGCTGCTGTCATTCCGCTTCGCGCCGCCTCTGCTCGTCCTGCTGCCGCTGTCACTTTACTACCAGCAGCTCGGGCTCAGCGACACGTATTTCGGTATCGTCTGGGTCTATCAGCTCATCGCGCTTCCGCTGATTCTTTGGATCGTGCGTGGCTATTTCGAGGACATCAGCCCGGACATCGAACACGCCTATCGGCTTGCCGGTCATTCCTGGCGCGAGGCCTTTACGCGCATTGCGGTGCCGCTCGCTGGTCCCGGCATCGCGGCCGCGGGTCTGCTGTCCTTCATCTTCTGCTGGAACAATTTCGTCTTCGCGCTGATCCTGGCCTCCGCCGACAAGCAGCCGGTGACCGTGGGCGCGCTGGCCTTCGTCACGGCCTCCGGCATCCAGTACGGGCAGATCGCGGCCGCTATCGTCCTCTCGGTGACGCCGACGCTGCTGCTCGCGCTCTATGCGCAGCGCTATCTGGTCGAGGGGCTCTCGCTCGGCGCGGTGAAAGGCTGACACATGGCGCGTCTCGAACTCAATTCCGTCGGCAAGGCTTTCGGCGCGGTGCGTTGCGCCGACAACCTGTCGCTGGCGGTCGAGCCCGGCGAGATCGTCGCGGTGTTCGGGCCATCGGGCAGCGGCAAGACCGTGCTGCTGCGCATGATCGCGGGCATGTTCGAGCCCGACGAGGGAGATATCCTGGTCGGTGGGCGATCGATCGTCGGCGCGCCGCCGGAGCAGCGCGGCATCGGCATGGCCTTTCAGAACTTTGCGCTGTTCCCGCACATGAGCGCGCAGGACAACATTGCGAGTGGTCTGCGGGCGAAGGCCAAGGGACGAGAGTTGGCTTCGCGGGTCACGTCGATCAGCCGGTTGTTGAAGATCGAGCATGTGCTCGGTCATATGCCCCGCGAATTGTCGAACGGGCAGAAGCAGCGCACGGCGCTGGCGCGTGCGCTGATCGGCAATCCGGAGGTGCTGCTGCTCGACGATCCCTTGCGCAACGTCGACGCCAAGCTACGCTACGAGATGCGGCTGGAGTTGCCGAGCCTGTTGCGCCGCAGCTCTGCCGCGGTGCTCTACGTCACCCAGGACTATCGTGAAGCCATGGCGATTGCGGACCGCATCGCGGTGTTGATCTCGGGGCGTCTCGTCCAGGTCGCGCGCCCCGAAGAGATTTACGCCCGGCCGGCGTCCGTGGCGGTGGCGCGCCTGTTCGGTGATCCCAGCATCAATCTTGCCGAAGTCACACCCCACACTGAACAGGCGGGCCTGACGGCCGAAATTGCCGGGACAAGAGTCAGGCTCGATCCCGTGGATCAGCAGGCAGCCGACCTCGGTCAGTGCTGGCTCGGCGTTCGCCCCGATGATCTCGTCATCACCCGGTCAGCCAGTGAAGACGCGGTTCCCGCGCGCATCGTCGCGGTCACACCGATGCACGAAAGGGCCGTGCTGCTGCTGCGCTTTGCCGACGGCTCGGAGTGGCTCGCGGCACTGCCGCCGGATTCGCCGATGGCGAGTGCCGACGACGGCGTCTTCGTCCGTTTCGCGCCAGAGGCGACGCTGTTGTTCGATCGTGCGACCGGGCTCCGGGTTGGTCTGCCGCACCGGCGTCAGGCGGCGTGAGGAGAGCGGACCCATGGCCATGCTCGAAATCAGGAATGTCGACAAGGTCTACAGCAGCCGCGGCAAGCCGCCGGTTCACGCCGTACGCGCGCTCGACATGGAAGTGAAGAAGGGCGAGATCGTTGCGCTGCTGGGATCGTCCGGCTGTGGCAAGACCTCGACTTTGCGGATGATCGCAGGCTTCGAGAGCGTGACCTCGGGCGCGATCGCGCTGTCGCAGCGGCGGATCGACGAGCTGCCGCCGGCGAAGCGCAAAGTGGCAATGGCCTTCGAAGGCTATTCGCTCTATCCGCCGCTGACGGTGCGCGAGAACATTGCCTTTGCGCTCAAGGCCCAGCAGCTCTCGCGCAGCGAAATATCGCGCCGGGTCGAAGCGGTCGCGCGACTGGTCGAGATCGAGGATATCCTGGACAGCTTTCCGCGTGCCATCTCGGGCGGGCAGCAGCAGCGTGTGTCGCTGGCGCGTGCCTTGGTGCGGGACGCCGACCTCTACCTGCTCGACGAGCCCATGGGGCAGCTCGAGCCGCAACTCCGCGCTGTGCTGCGCGGGCGGATCAAGGGCTTGCTGGCCGAGCGAGGCATGACGGCGATCTTCGTCACCCACGACCAGACCGAGGCGAGCGCGCTCGCCGATCGCATCGCGGTGATGGAGGACGGCGTCCTTCAGCAATTCGCCAGCGAAAAGGAACTGAAGAACCGCCCGGCCAACCTGTTCGTTGCCAGCTTCATCGGTGAGCCGCCGATGAATCTGCTGGAGACGGGGGTTGCACCCGCCGATGGCGGCTTCCGCCTGTCGGTAGGCTCCGATATCGCGTTCCAGATTCCGGGTGATGCGCTCGATCAGGGCGCGAAACGCGCGCTTGAACAGGGCAAGCACGTCCGGGTTGGTATCCGACCGCAGAAAGTTGCGGTCGGGACAGGCGATGTCCGCGCGCGCGTCGTATCGAATCAGTGGCTCGGCGACCAATCGCATGTCGCGGGCGAGTGCGCCGGCCATCTCCTGATCGCGGTGACACCGAACCGGATCGCGGCGCGGCCTGGCGACGTCATTCCGTTTGCGCTGGAGCCGCGTCACCTCCACATCTTCGGCGCTGACGGCACCTGCATTCGCCATGCGGAGGGGAGCTGACGATGCAGACCTCGCCGCAGCGCGACGTGATCATCGGCATCGATGCCGGCACGTCTCTGATCAAGACCGTGGCGTTCACGCGTAACGGGCGGCAGCTCGGCGATTTCTCTCTGCCCAATACATACACGACCTCACCCGGAGGCCGCGTCGAGCAGGACATGTCGCGGACCTGGACCGACACGGTCGCCGCATTGCGCGGCCTGGTGGCGGCGGTGCCGGATATTTCCCAGCGTCTCGCGGCCATTGCGGTCACAGGGCAGGGCGATGGCACCTGGCTGATCGATGATGATGGCCGCCCGGTTGCGCCGGCGCTGCTATGGCTGGATTCCCGCGCCGCCGGCCTTGTCGAGGGAATCCGCTCCAGCGAGCGCAATGTCGCGCTCTATCGGCGCACCGGCTCCGGGCTCAACGCCTGCCAGCAGGGGCCGCAACTCGCCTGGCTGCAAGCGCATGCGCCCGAGACGTTGTCCCGGGCCAGGACTGCCTTCCACTGCAAGGATTGGCTCTATTTCCTGCTCACCGGCCAGCGTGCGACCGATCCGTCGGAATCGACCTTCACGTGTGGCGATTTCCGCAAGCGCCGCTTTGATGCGGAGACAGCGCGGCTGATCGGCATCGCCGATAGTGCGGCCCTGTTTCCCGAGGTCATCGACGGGGTCACGACGACACATCCGCTGAGTGCGGCTGCCGCGATTGAGACCGGACTGCCCGGGGGCGTGCCGGTCTCGCTCGGCTATGTCGACGTCGTCTGCAACGCGCTGGGCGCGGGCCTCTACGATCCTTCACCCGATGTCGGCTGCACCATCATCGGGTCCACCGGCATGCACATGCGCCTTGCCACCAGCGCCGACGCGGTCACGCTGAACGCGGAGGCGACCGGCTACACCATGCCGTTCCCGGTCGCTGGTCACTATACGCAGATGCAGTCCAACATGGCGGCAACGCTGAACATCGACTGGCTGCTTGATCTCGCGCGCGATCTGCTCGCCGCCGAGGGCGTCGTGCGTTCGCGTGCCGATCTGATCCGTCGTCTGGACGAGAAGGTGTTGACGGCGAAGGCCGGCGAGCTCTTGTTTCATCCCTTCATCTCCGATGCCGGCGAGCGCGGGCCCTTCGTTGCCCATGAGGCTTGCGCCCAACTCATCGGTCTGCGGTCGCGTCACGGCTATTGGGACCTGATGCGCGCCGTGATGGAGGGGCTCGCCTTCGCCGCCCGCGATTGCTATGCCGCGATGGGCGCGTTGCCGGGCGAGGTGCGGATCACCGGCGGCGCAGCGCGCAGCCGCGCGCTCGGGACTATCCTCGGGGCCGTGCTTGAATGCGATGTGCGCGTCTGTGGCCGCGGCGAAGCCGGTGCGGCTGGCGCTGCGATGATTGCGGCCGTCGCAACCGGCCTTTATTCCGATATGACCAGTTGTGCCGAGGATTGGGTGAGACCGCATTTGAACGAACGACAAACGCCAGATGCCGCATTGGCCGCGCGCTATGCGAAAATGTTTCCGGCCTACCTGGAGGCGAGGCTGGCGTCGCGACCGGTCTGGAAGCAACTTGCCGCGCTGCGTGCTGGAGCCGGTCATGTCTAGCTCCATCGCCATCGTCGGTGACCGCTTCATGCTGCCGTCGGTGTTCGCCGAGAAGATCAACGCGGCCTGCGGGAGCGGCGTTGATATTCGCCTTCTGGAGCAGCCCTGGCCGGACGAGCCGATGGAGCATGGCTATGCCGGCTCGAAGCTCGATGGGCTGAAGGAGTTCATGGGCGATCCGGACGAGGTCGCCGAGTTCATCGGCGACGCAGCGTTGCTCGTGACCCACCTCGCACCGATCTCGCGATCGATGCTGGAGCGCTTGCCGAATCTCAAGTTCATTGCGGTCTCGCGTGGCGGTCCCGTCAATATCGACATGCAGGCTACGCGCGATCACGGGGTGGTCGTGGTCAATACACCCGGTCGCAATGCCAGCGCGGTGGCCGAGTTCACCATCGGAGCCATTCTTGCCGAGACGCGCCTGATCCGCAGCGGACACGAATCCTTGCGCGGCGGCGAATGGCGAGGCGATCTCTATCGCGCCGACCGCACTGGTCGCGAGCTCGGCGAGATGACGGTGGGCATCGTCGGTTACGGCGCGATCGGCACCCGCGTGGTGAAGCTGCTCAAGGCGTTCGGCTGCAAGATCCTGGTCGCCGACCCCTACGTCCAGCTCAGCGCGCAGGACCGCAATGACGGCGTCGAGCATGTCGGCCTGGCCGACCTGCTGGCGCGCGCCGACGTCATCAGCCTGCATGCGCGGGTCACCGGCGAGACGACGGGCTTCATCGATCGCGCGGCGCTCGGGCGGGTCAAGCCCGGCGCATTCCTGATCAATACGGCGCGCGGCCCGCTGGTTGACTACCAGGCGCTCTTCGAGGTGTTGTCCTCGGGGCGCCTTGGTGGCGCCATGCTCGACACGTTTGCGGTCGAGCCGGTGCCGCCGGACTGGCGGCTCCTGCAACTGCCGAACGTCACGCTGACACCGCACATCGCCGGCGCCTCCTTGCGCACCGTCACCATTGCCGCCAATCAGGCCGCGGAGGAGGTGCGCCGCTATCTCGCCGGCGAGCCGCCGCTCAACCCTTGCTGAAGACGAAAGGTGTTTTGACATGACCCGTGAGGAGCGACAGTTACGCGAAGCGATCATCGCCAAATGCCGGTGGATGAACGCCTCGGGACTGAACCAGGGGACGTCAGGCAACATCTCCGCCCGCTACAAGGACCGGATGCTAATTACGCCGTCTGCGACGCCCTATGACGCGATGAAGCCCGAGATGATCGCATCGATGCCGATCGAGGGCGAGCACGGTGCCTGGGAAGGACCGCTCCAGCCGTCCACCGAATGGCGCTTTCATCTCGATATCATGCGTGGGCGGCCGGATGTCGGCGGTGTCGTCCACACCCATTCGACCTACGCGACGGTCCTCGCGATCGCGCGCAAATCGATTCCCGCCTGCCACTACATGATGGCGGCGTTCGGCGGCAACGACATCCGCTGCGCAGGCTATGCACGGTACGGTACTGCCGAGCTATCCGAACTCGCCCTGCAAGCGCTCGACGGCCGCAACGGCTGCCTGCTCGCCAATCACGGCATGATCGCGGTGGGTGCCAATCTCGACAAGGCGATGTGGCTCGCCGTCGAGCTCGAGACTATCGCTCGGCAATATTATCTCTCGCTCGCGCTCGGGGCGCCGCATATTCTCAGCGAAGCGGAGATCGCCGACACGGTGAAGGGATTCTCGACTTACGGCTTGCAGGCGCCCAAGCCCGAGCTCAAGGCCAAGTCCAGCGCCAAGTCCAGCGCCAAGTCGGGTCCAAAACCTGGCAAGGCGCGCGCTGCCAAGGCGGCGGCACGGCAACGGGTCGAGAAGAAGCGCAGCGGAAAGCGATGACGGGCGCTGCGCCTGAGGCGGGCAGGGATCACGGGCTTGTCGACATCGCCATCATCGGCGGTGGCATCAATGGCGCCGGTATTGCCCGAGACGCGGCGGGGCGCGGGCTGAAGGTCCTGTTGTGCGAGAAGGACGATTTCGCCGAAGGCACCTCGTCCCGCTCCGGCAAGCTCGTCCATGGCGGGCTGCGTTATCTCGAATATTACGAGTTTCGCCTGGTCCGCGAAGCCCTGATAGAGCGTGAGGTGCTGCTCGCATCGGCGCCGCACATCATCTGGCCGATGCGCTTCGTGCTGCCACACTCGCCGGAGCAACGGCCGGCCTGGCTGGTTCGTACCGGTCTGTTCCTCTACGATCATCTCGGCGGCCGCAAGCAATTGCCGCCGAGCCGCGGGCTCGATCTCGCGCATGCGCCGGAGGGGGCGCCGTTGCACGCCGAATTCCGTCGCGGCTTTGAATATTCGGATTGCTGGGTCGACGATGCCCGGCTCGTGATCCTCAATCTGATCGATGCTGCAGACAATGGCGCAAAAATCCTGCCGCGCACCCGCGCGGTGAGCGCGCGCCGGGAAGGGGACACTTGGCGCCTGGAGATGCAGAGCGAGGACGGTAGCACGCAGATCGCCCGCGCGCGTGCGCTCGTCAATGCGGCAGGTCCCTGGGTGCAGGACGTCGTACAGGGCGTTGCCGGCCTGAACTCCTCGCACAATGTCCGGTTGGTCAAGGGAAGCCACGTGGTGGTGCCGAAATTCTGGAGCGGGCCGCAGGCCTATCTGCTCCAGAATGAGGATCGCCGCGTGATCTTCGTCAATCCCTATGAGGACGATCTCGCGTTGATCGGGACAACGGACATTCCCTACGACGGCCGCGCCGAGGACGTCGCGATCGACGAGGGCGAGATCGACTATCTGCTCAAGGTCTTGAGCCGCTACTTCCGGGCTCCGCCGCGTGCAAGCGAAGTGGTCCATGCCTTCTCCGGCGTACGGCCGCTCTACGACGACAACGCAGACAATCCGTCCGCAGTGACGCGCGACTATGTCTTCGAGATTCACGGCACGCCCGATGCGTCGCCACTGCTGTCGATCTTCGGCGGCAAGATCACGACCTATCGCAGACTCGCCGAGCATGCGCTCGAGCGTCTGGCGGGCTGGTTTCCGAAGATGCAGCCGGCTTGGACGGCAGGCGCGCCGCTGCCCGGCGGCGACATCGGCGGTCCTTTCGACGATTTCGTCGTCGGTCTCGCGCGCGATTATCCCGATCTTCCGCGCAAGCTGATTCATCACTATGCGCGCCTTTATGGGACGCGCGCCCGTGAGCTTTTGGGCCCGGCCCGCATCTCAGCCGATCTCGGACGTCATTTCGGCGGCGATTTCTATGAATGCGAGGCATTGTATTTGCGCGAGAATGAGTGGGCTAGAAGCCCTGCCGACTTCCTGGATCGCCGGACCAAGCACGGGCTGCATCTGACGCCGGCCCAGCGTGTCGCGTTTGAGGGCTACATCTAAGCTTGCCCCCGAGTATGATAGTTCGGTAGAAAGATCATACCGGAGTGCGGTTGGATGGAGCGGGTCGCGTGACGAAGTGGTTTGGGCAGGGGGACAAGTCCGGCACCCTGTTGCTGTTCGCGGGACTTATCCTCGCCAACATCGCCGCATGGAGCTGGGCTTTCGCGCTGTTTGCCGACCGGCCCGCGGTGATGGCGACCGCGCTGCTCGCCTGGGTGTTCGGCTTGCGCCACGCGGTGGATGCCGATCACATCGCGGCCATCGACAATGTCGTGCGCAAGCTGATGCATGCGGGCGATACACCGAGAAGCGCCGGGCTCTTTTTCGCGCTCGGCCATTCGACGGTCGTGGTCGTTGCCACGCTGCTGCTCAGCCTTGGCGTGGTGAGCCTTGGCGGCGAAAGCCTGCTCAAGACCATCGGCGGCGCGATCGGCACCTCGGTGTCTGCGCTCTTCCTGCTGCTGGTCGCCGTGGTCAATCTCGCTATCCTCGTCGGCCTGTGGCGGACGCTGCGCGCGGTCCGCGCCCAGGGCACCCATGATGCAGAAGGGATCGAGGCGCTGCTGGCCGGCCGTGGTTTCCTGGCACGGCTGCTCGCGCCGATGTTTCGCATGGTCTCGAAATCCCGGCACATGTATCCGCTCGGCTTCCTGTTCGGGCTCGGCTTCGATACCGCGACCGAGATCGGCTTGCTGAGCATCTCGGCGACGGAAGCCGCGCGGGGCGCGCCGCTGTCCGACGTGCTGGTGTTTCCCGCACTGTTCGCCGCCGGCATGGCGCTGGTCGACACCGCCGACTCGGCGCTGATGGTGAGCGCCTATCGCTGGGCTTTCGTCGATCCCATGCGCAAGCTCTGGTACAACCTCACCATCACCGGCGCTTCCGTCGTGGTCGCGCTGTTCATTGGTGGCGTCGAGGCGCTCGGCCTGATCGGCCAGCGTTTTGGTCTCGACGGCGCGCTGTGGACGCTGATCGAAAGCCTCAACGGCTCGCTCGCCAATTTCGGCTTCGCGGTGATCGCGCTGTTCGTGCTCGCTTGGGTCGTCTCCATCGTTACTTATCGCGTCGCGTTCGGCCGCGCCGGACCCGTCGATGCCGTCGAGGTGGCCTGAGTATTTTGCGCGCAGGCGAGCATCGGCCGCGTTGTCGATGCTCGTTGCCTGCCTCGTATGCGCAAGAAGCGAGGGCGCCTTCGCGCAGGCTGTTCCTGTCCCGCGCGAATTGCCGCCGATCGAGGTGACCCGTAGCGAGCCATCCCGGCAAACGGCCAAACGCTCGCCGCAGCGCTCCGGCAAGCCCACGGCCTCGACGACGCGGCTCATTGTGCGTCCGAATGTGGTCGCGGCGTCTGGCGTCAGCGGCGTCGCCTCCGGCCCGCCAGCGTCGCCATCCATGGCAAGCGAAACGACCGTATCGGGCGATGATCTGCGCGCACGGCCCGTCACGCGTCAAGGCGAACTTCTGGAGGCGGTGCCCCGGCCTGATCGTGACCCAGCACTCCGGCGAGGGCAAAGCCAATCAGTATTTTCTCCGCGGCCATAACCTCGATCACGGCACCGATCTGGCGATCTATGTCGACGACGTGCCCGTCAACATGCGCACGCACGCGCACGGCCAAGGTTACGCCGATCTCAACTGGCTAATCCCGGAAACCGTCGCCGCGATGGACGTGCGCAAGGGGCCGTATTTCGCCGATGAGGGTGATTTCTCTTCTGTCGGCAGCGTGCATATCGGCCTGATCGATCGCACGGTGAAGGGCCTGGCGCAGATGACCGCGGGCAGCTTCGGCTATCGCCGCTTTCTTGGCATGGATTCGGTGAAGCTCGGCGACGGCTCGCTGCTGATCGCCGGCGAGGCGGGGACATATAATGGCCCCTGGGACAATCCCGACGACATGCGCAAGCTCAACGGGCTCATGCGCTACAGCGAGGGCACCGCGACCGAGGGCGTCTCGATCACCGGCATGGCCTACGTCAACAAATGGAATTCGACCGACCAGGTGCCGCAGCGTGCGATCACATCCGGCCTGCTCGACCGGTTCGGATCGGAGGACCCGAGCGACGGCGGCAACACCAATCGCTTCGCGCTGTCGGCGCGCGTTGCGCAGAGCGATGACGTGGGGTCTTGGAAGGCCAACGCCTACGTCGTCAAGAGCGAGCTCGATCTCTTCAACAATTTCACCTATGTCCTCAGCGACCAGACGTTCGGCGACCAGTTCCACCAGCATGATGACCGGCTCATGGCTGGCGCCAACGTCGCGCGCACGCTGAACGGATCATTTGCGGGCCTGCCCATCGAGACCACCATCGGCCTGCAATCGCGCTACGACGCAATCGAGCTCGCGTTGATGCGAACGTTTCAGCGCGACTTCCTGTCGAATATCCGCAGCGACAAGGTGGGCGAGGGCAGCGTCGGTGTCTATGCGGAGAGCACCGTGCGCTGGACCAGCTGGCTTCGGACCACGGCCGGTTGGCGCGGCGATTACTACGCCGCCGATGTCACGTCGCTGTACGATGCGAACAATAGCGGCCGCACCAGCGCCGCAATCGGCAGCCCGAAGTTCCGGATGGTGCTCGGTCCCTTCAATAAGACCGAGTTCTTCCTCGGCGCCGGCTACGGCATGCACTCAAATGACGCGCGCGGCGCGACGACGACCGAAGACCCCAGCGATCCCGGCACGAAACTCTCACCGTCACCACTGCTGGTGCGCACCAAAGGTGCCGAGGTCGGCGTCCGCAGCAGGATCCTTCCCGATCTCGACACCTCGCTCAGCGTCTTCATTCTCGACCAGGATTCCGAGATTCTGTTCTCCGGCGATGCCGGCGATACCTCGGCGAGCCGCGCCAGCCGCCGTTACGGCTTCGAGTGGACCAACCATTATCGCCCAAGATCCTGGATCGACCTCGACGCCGATCTTGCGATGACGCATGCGCGCTTTCGCGGCTACGACAGCGAGCAGGCGACAACTTATGCCTCGCTCGCAGGTTTCCCCGAGGCGCAGATCGGCAACGCGCCCGGCAACTATATTCCGAACGCGCCGGCCATGGTGGCGTCCGCGGGCATCACGTTCGGCGAGAAGACCGGCTGGTTCGGCGGCGTGCGCTGGCGCTACCTCGCCTCCAGTCCGCTGACCGAGGACAATGCGTTCCGCTCGCAGCCGACCAGCATCGTCAACGCGCGGCTCGGCTACCGCACGACCGAAGGTTGGCGCATCCAGCTCGAGGTGCTCAATCTCTTCAACACAAAAGCCAACCAGATCACCTATGCCTACGGCTCGCTCCTGAAAACGGATTCCCTCTACAATCTCTGTTACCTGCAGCAGGCTGCGCCGCCGGCCGTGTGCCAGAATGGCGTGATGGACTACGTGCTGCACCCGGTCGAGCCGCTCACCTTTCGGGTGACGATGGCGGGCGCCTTCTAGGGGCGGTCCGGCGGGGAACCGCAGGAGAGGCGATCATTGATCTGGGTCAACAGGATCACGCGAGGCCGATCGATATTTTTGAAGGCTGCCTTGAGATGAGAGTCCGCCGTGAAGACGCTTCGTCAGCTCTTGTCCGCAGAAGATATCATCCAGCTCTTGATCCGGCTTGGCCTGCTGGCTTTGCTGATCATCTGGACGTTCGTCATCATCCGACCCTTCGTGTCGATCCTGACCTGGAGCGCGGTGCTTGCGGTCGCGTTCTATCCCGCCTTCAGCTGGCTCGCCAAACTGCTCGGCGGACGTCCGCGGACCGCGGCAGCGATTCTGACGCTCGTCGCGCTCGGCATCGTTCTGGGCCCGGCCGCCTGGCTCGGCGTGAGCGCGGTGGAGGGTGTGAAGGACCTGGCAAGCCAGCTCGGCACCGGTGACGTCATGCTTCCGCCGGCGCCGGAGCAGGTCAAGACGTGGCCATTGATCGGCCCGCAGCTCTATGAATTCTGGGATCTGGCCTACACCAACGTGCGGGCGGTGTTGCGTGAGGTGGCGCCCTATTTGAAGCCGCTTGCGGGGCCGCTGCTGTCATTCGCAGGCGATGCCGGGCTTGGCACGCTTCAGTTCCTGGTGTCCGTCATCGTCTCCGGTATTCTCCTTCCTTTCGGGCCGCAACTCGTGGCGGTGACCCGTGGTTTCCTGACCCGGATCGTGCCCGAGCAGAGCGAGCATTTCCTGGCGCTTGCGGGTGCGACCATCCGGGCGGTGGCACAGGGCGTGATCGGCGTCGCGATCATTCAGGCCTTGCTGGCCGGTATCGGTTTCAAGCTGGCCGATATTCCAAGCGCGGGTCTGCTGGCTTTCGTCGTCCTGTTGTTGTCGATCGTGCAGATCGGCCCGCTCATCGTGCTTCTTCCCGTGGTCATCTGGATCTGGATGGACAAGGACGTGACGACGGCGTTGCTCCTGACGGTGTTCCTCGTCCTTGTCGGCTTCCTCGACAACATCCTGAAGCCGCTCGTGATGGGGCGTGGCCTGACCACGCCGACGCTCGTGATCCTGATCGGTGTGATCGGAGGAACACTGGCACACGGCATCATCGGACTCTTCATCGGGCCGATCATTCTATCGGTGGCCTGGGAACTCGCCGTGGCGTGGATCCGTATCGACAGCGGCGCGCCGGTGCGAAAAACGACAGGCGACTGAAGCTGCTGCCTAGCCGAGTTGAAGCACAAGATGAACCGTCTGCGGATCACGGCGTGCGGCCGGTTTGAAGCCGGACCTTTCGAAGACGCGTAGCATGGCCGTATTCCCGGGAAGGACTTCTGCCGTCAGCTCCCGCAATCCGCCGTCGCGCGCGATCTGGATGAGGTGCCGCATGAGGAGCGAGCCCAGTCCACGCCCCTGGTACGCATCGGTCACGACGAAGGCCATTTCTGCGACGCCTGGCTCGAACACGATGAATCGGCCACCCCCGACGATCATCTGTCCGTCGCCGCCGCGGACAAGTGCAGCGAGCGCGACGTGATTCTTGAAGTCGACCTGCAGGAAGAAGGCACGCTCCTTGTCCGAGAAGTGGCGCTTCATGGCAAAGAATCGACGCTGCAGAGATTGCGGGCTGGTCCGCTCGATCGCGGCCAGCATCTCCGCCTCGTCCTCGGGACGCAGCGCCCTGATCTCGACCGGGCTTCCGTCCTTCAGAATCTCCTGGGCTGTATAGTTTGCCGCCTCTGTCATGGGTCCCGATACCATCTCGCCTCGATCACTGCCGAGCGTCATATCTCGACACCGCTTCAAAGGGCGTCCGACGTTGACCTAGATCAACGTCAGCCGCGGGCCGTGCAACTTGAATGATGCAGCGCGACAGCGAGGTCGGAACATGTCCATGGACACAGCACAACTCCCCGGCGGTCCCATGTCTGGGTTGGTTGCGTCGGCAGTCGAATATCTGGTGGATGCAGGCCAGCGCAGCGTCCTCTTTCTGGACATCATGCGTCAGCGTGGCGACCAGTACCGGGAACATGTCGCACAAACCGCGCCGCACGTTCTGCAATATGCCGCCGAATTGATCATGGACGGCCGCAAGCTGGACGAGCCAGTCAATTATGCGCTGGTGCGTATCATTCCGCCCAAGGGCGTCGAAATCAATACAAAGCGGCGGCCATTCATCGTGGTCGATCCCCGCGCCGGCCATGGGCCGGGCATTGGTGGCTTCAAGGCCGATAGCGAGATCGGCGTCGCCATGAAGGCGGGACATCCCTGCTATTTCATTGGCTTCCTTCCGGAACCGATGCCGGGACAAACCATCGAGCGCATCGCGCGGGCGGAGGCCCTGTTCATCGAGAAGGTGATCAGCCGCCATCCCGAGGCAGACGGCAAACCCTGCGTGATCGGCAACTGCCAAGCCGGCTGGGCGGTCATGATTTTGGCCTCGCTGCGGCCGGAACTGTTCGGGCCGCTCATCATTGCTGGCGCGCCGCTCGCTTATTGGGCGGGCGTACACGGCAAGTACCCGATGCGCTATTCAGGCGGGCTGCTCGGCGGAAGCTGGCTTACGGCGCTGGCGAGCGATCTCGGCGGTGGCAAGTTCGATGGTGCCTGGCTGGTGCAGAACTTCGAGAACCAGAATCCTTCGAACACGCTCTGGACCAAGCAATATAACGTTTATTCCAAGGTCGACACGGAAGCGGACCGCTACCTCGAATTCGAGCGGTGGTGGGGCGGTCACGTCAACCTCAATGCCGAGGAGATCCAGTTCATCGTCGACGAGCTGTTCGTCGGCAACAATCTCGCGGCCGGCAAGATCGAGATGTCCGACGGCCGGAAGGTGGATTTGCGTAACATCCGCTCGCCGATCGTGGTGTTCTGCTCAAAGGGCGACAACATTACTCCGCCGCAGCAGGCGTTGCACTGGATCCTCGATTGCTATGCCGATGTCGATGAGATCAGGGCCTATGGGCAGACCATCGTCTATACCGTGCACGAAAGTGTCGGCCATCTCGGCATCTTCGTGTCTGGCGGCGTCGCCAAGAAGGAACACGCGGAATTCTCGAGCAATATCGATTTGATCGACGTGCTGCCACCGGGACTCTATGAGGCCACGTTCGAGGCGAGAGGTTCCGATACCATCAATGCCGATCTCGCGACTGGTCAGTGGATCATGCGCTGCGAGGCGCGGACGCTGGACGATATCCGCGCGATGGGCGGCAACTCGCCGGAGGACGAGCGCCGCTTTGCCGCCGCCAAGCGCGTCTCGGAACTCAATCTTGCCGCCTATCAAAGGTACGTTCAGCCCTGGATCAAGGGCATGGTGACACCGCAAATGGCGGAATGGGCGCGCAACATTCATCCGCTGCGGCTGCAATACGAGGCCTTCAGCAGTCAGAATCCATGGATGTCGGTGGTGAAATCGGCGGCCGACGCGGTCGAGGACAAGCGCAAGCCGGCCTCGAAGGACAATCCGTTCCTGGCGTTCCAGGAGCAGATGTCAAAGCAGATCGTTCACGCGCTGGATAGCTGGCGGGATTCGCAGGAGGCGCTGAGCGAAGCCGTTTTCCTCAACGTCTATGGTTCGCCCGCATTGCAGGCGGCGGTCGGAGTGGATCCGAACGCCGCGCCATCCGGCCGGCGGGAGATGACGGCCGAACACCGAGCGATGTTGGAGAAGCGGATCGCCGAGTTGAAGTCGAAGATCGGTGAGGGCGGCCTTCGCGAGGCTGCCATTCGTGCACTGCTTTATGTCGGTTCCGCCCGCGGCATGGTGGACGAACGAAGCATCGAGGCGCTGCGCCAGGTTCGGCGCGACCATGCTGGAGCCCGCTTGACGCTGGCTGAGTTCAAGATGCTGGTTCGCGAGCAATTCTTCATGTTGCTGCTCGACCGGGACCGTGCCTTGGCTGCGATCCCGAAGATGTTGCCCGATGACGTCAATCAGCGGCGCGGAGCTTTCGCAGCGATGCGCGAGGTGCTGTCCGCGAGCGAGGACATCACAGGCGAGCGGGCAAAGCGCTTGAAGCAGATTGCCGGGCTCTTCGGTGTCGGTGAGGAAGGCGAGTCGAACGTCGCCCCTTTCGATCCCAAGGCAAAAGCGTCGTAGCGCAGCTTGTCAGAATTGGGAGTAGCATCATGTCGGCCGACACGACGCAAACGCAAGCGGGCAGCAAATACGACCATCTGATCGCGGCCGCCAAGGCCGTGCCGCCCTCGACGACCATCGTGGTCCATCCCTGCGACGAGACATCGCTGCGTGGCGCCGTCGACAGCGCGAGAGCTGGCATCATCCGGCCGCTGCTGGTCGGCCCAGAGCGGAAGATCAAGGAGACAGCGAGCAAATTCGGTCTCGATATTGCCGGCTATGAGATCGTCGATGCGCCGCACAGCGACGCGGCCGCAGCCAAGGGCGTCGAGTTGATCCACGAGACCCGCGGCGAATTGCTGATGAAGGGCAGCCTGCACACCGACGAGCTGATGCGGGCCGTCACGGCCAAAACCGGCGGCCTGCGCACCGACCGGCGCATCAGCCATGTCTTCGTCATGGACGTGCCGGCCTATGCCGAGACCATTTTCGTCACCGATGCGGCCATCAACATCTTCCCCGATCTCGACGCCAAGCGCGACATCATCCAGAACGCGATCGACCTCTACAATCTTGCCGGCTTCGGCAAGATACCGAGGGTCGCGATCCTCTCGGCGGTCGAGACGGTGACGTCAAAAATTCCGTCCACGATCGAGGCCGCCGCGCTCTGCAAGATGGCCGATCGCGGCCAGATCACCGGCGGTCTGCTCGACGGACCGTTGGCCTTCGACAACGCCATCGATCCCGAGGCCGCGCGGATCAAGGGCATCAAGTCCGAGGTGGCCGGCCGGGCGCAGATCCTGGTCGTGCCCGACCTCGAGGCCGGCAACATGCTGGCGAAGAATCTCGCTTACTTTGCCATGGCCGATGGCGCCGGCATCGTGCTCGGCGCGCGCGTCCCGGTGGTGCTCACCTCGCGCGCGGACAGCCCGCGGGCGCGGATGGCGTCCTGCGCCGTGGCCGCGCTTTACGCCCATGCACGGCGCCAAAAGGCGCCGACAGTTGCCGCGTGACCGCCATGGACACCATTCTCGTCATCAATGCCGGCTCCTCGAGCGTCAAGTTCCAGGTTTACTCGGTCGAGGGCGAGGGCACGCTTCGCCGGCAGATCAAGGGGCAGATGGACGGCATTGGCAGCCGGCCGCGTTTGCGGGCGAGCGGGGCGGGTGGCGATCCCATGGCCGATCGCGCCTATCCGATCGAGGCGATTCCGGACGTTCCGGCCGCGATGCAGGTCGCGGGCGAGTGGCTGAGAGATGAGGCTCGCCTCCAACCGTTGGCTGTCGGGCATCGCGTCGTGCATGGCGGGCCCGAATACGAGCGGCCGGTCCTGATCGACCACGGCGTGGTGGGGCGCCTGGAACGCTTTGTCCCGCTGGCGCCGCTGCATCAGCCGCATAATTTGGCGCCAATCCGTGCGATCCTTGCCAACTTTCCTTCGCTTCCGCAGGTCGCCTGCTTCGACACCGCGTTTCACCGCAGCCATGGGCCGCTTGCCGATCATTACGCGATCCCGCATCAGCTGCATGCCGAAGGCGTGCGGCGCTATGGCTTTCATGGACTTTCCTACGAATACATCGCGAAGACCTTGCCGCAGATCGCGCCCGACATCGCGAAACGGCGGGTGATCGTTGCGCATCTTGGCAGCGGCGCCTCAATGTGCGCGATGAAGGGTGGGCAGAGCGTCGAGAGCACGATGGGTTTTACGGCGCTGGATGGTCTGCCAATGGGTACGCGTCCCGGCCAGCTAGATCCCGGCGTCGTGCTCTATCTGATCTCGGAGAAGGGCATGTCGCCCGCGAATGTGCAGGACTTCCTCTATCGCGATTGCGGGTTGAAGGGCCTGTCCGGCGTCAGCAACGACATGCGGGAGCTGGAGGCGAGTGCGGACCCACGCGCAAAGCTCGCGATCGACTACTTCGTCTATCGGATCGGTCTTGCCGCCGGGATGCTCGCTGCCGCCTTGCAGGGCCTCGACGCGTTCGTCTTTACCGCCGGCATCGGTGAGAACTCGGTCAGCATTCGCGCGCGCATCGCGGAGCAACTCGGCTGGCTGGGCGTTGTGCTCGATGCCGCCGAGAACGCGCGTCACTCGCGGCTGATTTCGCGACCGAACAGTCTCGTTCCCGTCTACGTCGTGCCGACCGACGAGGAACTGATGATCGCGCAGCACACGTTGGCGCTGCTGATGAACGGAAAATCGCAAAACGCCAGATCTATGAGGGTGTCATGATTCCCGTGTTTCCGGAGACGAAGGTTGCGCTGAAGGGAAAGAAAGGCCTCGTCGTTGGCATCGCCAACGATCAGTCGATCGCCTGGGGCTGCGCGCGGGCGTTTCGCGCGCTCGGCGCCGACTTGGCCGTGACCTATTTGAACGATCGTGCCAAGAAGCACGTCGAGCCGCTGGCGCAGGCACTGGAAGCACCGATCTTCATGCCGCTGGACGTGATGGTCGAAGGCCAGACCGAGCAGGTGTTCGAGCGCATCGCGAAAGAGTGGGGCCAGCTCGATTTCCTGCTGCATTCCATCGCCTTCTCGCCAAAGGAAGCGCTGCACGGACGCGTGGTCGATGTCGGGCGCGAGGGTTTTCTCAAGACCATGGAGGTCTCCTGCTGGTCGTTCCTGCGCATGGCCCATCTGGCGGAGCCGCTGATGAAGAATGGTGGCACCATGTTCACCATGACCTATTACGGCAGCCAGATGGTCGTGGAGAACTACAACATCATGGGCGTGGCGAAGGCGGCGCTGGAATCGGCCGTCCGCTACGTCGCCTCGGAGCTCGGGCCGAAGGGCATCCGGGTGCACGCGATTTCACCGGGACCGTTGGCGACGCGCGCGGCGTCGGGCATTCCGGAGTTCGACGAGCTCATGGACAAGGCGCAGTCGAAGGCTCCGGCACGGAGCCTCGTCAGCATCGACGACGTCGGTCATGCCACGGCGTTCCTGGCGCTCGACGGCGCCAAGCTGATGACCGGTAGCGTCATCTACATCGACGGCGGCTATCACATCATCGATTGAGGAGAGGTGGCGCGACGCGCGCCGCAGGAGCCAATCTGGGACATCCGGTTGGGACGCTTCTGGCTGATCATGGCACCATGCCGGTGATTTGCCCGACGTGTCAAGCAATTTCGGTTATTCAGCAGTTTGTCGTGCCGCCTCTGAATCTACTTTGCATGGGGTTGTTTTTCAGTTTTTGTATTCAGCGGTAGTGCAGGGCGATCAGCTCGGCGACGCAGGCGGGTTTCTTGCCGCCTTCGATCTCGATCACGAGGTGATAGTTCACGCGCAGGCCATCGGGCGGCACGTCCTCGGCCTCGGCGACCGTGACGCGGCCGCGCAGCTTCGAACCGGCCGGGACCGGAGCCAGGTAGCGTATGCGGTCCGCGCCGTAGTTGAGCGTGTTGCGCAGGCCCTTCAGGCCGATCACGGAACGGATGAAGAGCGGAGCGAGTGCAAGCGACAACAGCCCGTGCGCGATGGTCTTGCCCCCCGGCATCTCCTTGCTCGCGCGCACCTGGTCGACATGGATCCACTGCTCGTCGCAGGTCGCCTCGGCGAACTGGTTGATGCGGTCCTGGCTGATCTCGATCCAGTCGCTGGCGCCGATCTCGGTGCCCACAGCGGATTTGATCTCTGCGAAATCGCTGAATATCCGCATGGTCTTGCCCGTCAGATTTTCATTTCCGGTACGGTATCGGGAACGGTGAGCTCGGCGTCCGTCACGGCCATCACCTCGCCGACGCTGATACCTGGCGCGGTTTCCAGGAGCGTCGCCCTACCGTCGGGAAAGGCGATCACGGCCATGTCGGTGACCACCAGGCTCACCGGCCGCGCCGACGTCAGCGGCAGCGTGCACTTTGCGACGATCTTCGACTTGCCCTTGGCCGCGTGCTGCATCGCAACGATAACGCGCTTGGCGCCGCTGACGAGATCCATCGCCCCGCCCATTCCCGGCACCATCTTGCCGGGGATCATCCAGTTGGCGAGGTGACCGTGTGCGTCGACCTGGAGGCCGCCGAGCACGGTGACGTCGACATGGCCGCCGCGGATCAGCCCGAACGACATCGCGCTGTCGAATGTGCAGGCGCCGGGCAGGGCGCTGATCGGGCGCCCACCGGCGTCCGTCAGCGTCGGATGGGCCATGCCTTGCTCCGGGATCGGGCCGGTGCCGATGAGGCCGTTCTCCGATTGAAAGAACACCTTCAGATCGGGCGGGACATAGTTCGCGACCAGCGTCGGAATGCCGATGCCGAGGTTGACGAGGTTGCCGCTCTTCAGTTCCTTGGCGACGCGCCGGGCGATGATGGTCTGTGCATCCATGATCTCACCCGTTGGTAATGAGGAAATCGACGAGCGGCGCCGGCGTCACGACGTGGTCGGGCGCGATGACGCCGACCGGCACGATGTTGTCGGCCGTGACGATGACGGTGTCGGCGGCCATCGCCATGACGGGATTGAAGTTGCGGGAGGTGAGGGCGTAGGAGAGGTTGCCGAGATAGTCGGCGAGAAAGGCATGCACCAGCGCGAACTGCGCCCGCAGCGCAGTCTCGAGCAGGAACGGCTTGCCGTCGACTTCGATCTGTCGCTTGCCTTCGGCGACCAGCGTGCGGACGCCGGTCGGGGTCAGAACGCCGCCAAGGCCACATCCGCCCGCGCGAATGCGCTCGACGAATGTGCCCTGCGGAACGAGATCGACCGCGATCTGGTTAGCGAGCATTTGCTGCTGCGCCTTCGGATTGAGGCCGATATGGGTCGCGGTCAGCCGCGAGACCAGCGTCGCATCGAACAGCTTGCCGACGCCCTTGCCGGGAATGGCCGCGTCATTGCTGATCAGCGTCAGGCCGGTCTTCTGCTGCCGGACGACCTCATCGAGCAGGCGCTCCGGTGTCCCGACACCCATGAATCCACCGACCATGACGCTTGCGCCTGCCGGGATCATCGCAACGGCTTCTTCGACAGAAACGGCCTTCATGGCGGCAACTCCGATCAGACGCTGAGAACAGCAGCGAGCGGATGTTTGCCAGCTGTCACCGCGGTGCTTTGATTTGCATCAAGGCTTATCGTCATTTGAATCGGCCATGGCGATGCCGACGCTTTGCAGCATGTCGCGCCAGAGCTTGCGCACCTCGGTGTGACGCCGTTCGAGGGCGGAGTTGACGGCCTCGCGATGAGGCACAAGGTCGGGCCCCTTCAGCGACAGGATTTGTGCCTGCAGCAGACGGCCGCTTTCGAACTCGATGCGGCGCAGCGCCATTGCGAATGGATCCTCGGGATTTGCTTCGGCCGGCAACAGTGCTGCCGGCCGGATGGCCGCGTGAACAGCGTGGGCGAGCGTCGCAAGACCGGCTGCCACTGCCAGCGGCCAGTCCGAAATCTCGTAGACGGGCGCCGGAAACCAGGCGCTTTCCCAGGCCACGGTCATATAGCCCAGGCCAGGGTCAGGCGCCCAACTCGTCGCGCGCATCAGAAGCGAGACGATCTCGGTCTCGCGGAAGAGCTGCGTGTTCAGCTCGGTCTGCCAAGCGGACTCGAGCTTTGTGGGCAAGGTGAACGCGGACTGTCGCGCCAGTGCGCCGTGGGCGGAGATAAGGAATGCGGCGACACGCGTTTGCTGGTGGGGCGGCACGCGGCCCTCAGAATCGAGCGGTCCAAAGAAGTCGCTCATGTCGCGCCTCTCTGGACGGGGATCGCGCGGAGATGATCATAGCCTTCGGGAAACGGCGTGAGTTCGCCGCCGGGCTGTTCCGGCGCGACCCAGACCGCCTTGTTGCCCCGCCAGCGTCCGGCGAGCACGTCCTTGGCGAAGCGCGCGAGCAGGTCGGCCGTCAGTGCCCCCTTTTCGAGCGTGAAGGCGTGATAAGCCTTCGGGATGATCACCAGCGAGCTGTTGGGGATTTCGAGCCGCAGGGTCTCGTGCAGCGCACGGGGCGTCAGGAAGTCGAATTCGCCGTTCAGGATCATGGTCGGGAGCGTGATCGACGAAAGCTGCGGCGTCAACGGCCGAAAGTCGAGAAAGGACTCCATCAGGTTCTGGAGCGCGTAGAGGTCGTTGACGAGCCAGCCCTGTCGCTTGACGCTGTCGAGCTTGTCCAGGAGCGGCTTCAGCCACTGGTCGGACAGGTTCATCGGCAGCAACAGGTCCTGGAGATAGCCGGTGCCGCCCAGGATCAGGCCGGTGCGCAAGGCGTTGCCGATCAGGAGCAGCTGTGGGGAGAGCTCCGCAAAGCAGCTCATCGGCACCAGGCCGGACAGTCGCTCGCCGTGCTCAATCGCGTAGCGCAGTGCAATGAGTCCGCCAAAGCTGATGCCACTGAGGAAGATCGGTCCATCGCCGAGCTCGCCGATCAGGCGATGAAGCGCGGTAACCTGGTCGTCCTGGTTGATGAACAGGGCCGGCTTGTCTGAACCGCCCTGGCCGAGCAGATCGAAGGTCGCCACGCGGAAATGCCGGGCGACAAGCGCTTCGCGATAGGCAGCCCAGAGCTCGGCATATTGCGTGAGCCCGTTAACCAGAACATAGGCGGGGGCATCGGGCGGCCCTTCGAGCTCATAGCGTATCCGATATGAGCCGTGATTGAGGAAGGGCATTGCGACGACCGGCTGCAGTGTCTGATCGCTGCGATCTTCAATCTCCGGTCGGGGATTCCATTGAGCTAAATCAAAGCTCTTCCGGGTGACATCACTAGCGTTTTCGCAAAACACCGCCAGGAGGAATCTGCCATGACCGGGAGAGACATGCTCAAACGTTGCTTCGTGAGCCTGATCGTGTTGCTGGTCGGCACGGCGCTCGCTGTCGCGCAACCCTTCACCCGCCGTTCGTCGCAGATGCAGCATGATGGGCTGAAGAAGACGTACGAGATCGCCAACTTCCGCCTCGGCGGCAAGTACGATCTGTCCGATCCTTCGAAATGGGAGAATGGTGGCGAGAGCGGCGTGACGCTGGAATCGCTCGGTGCCGGCAAGCTGCGCGCCTCCTACATCGCGATCGGCAAGGCCCGGCGCAATGCCAATGACGAGATCACGAACGCCGTGGTCATCAACTCCTACTATTCCGGCGACTCCACCGACATGTTCGAGCAGTGGGTCAAGGGCGCTGCTTTGTCAGGCGGCGTGCCCATCATCGGGCCGGGGCGGCCAATCGACACCGATCGCTATTTCGTCATCATGGTCGATCCGCTCGGCACCTGGGGCGACAGCAAGCCGTCCGACGGGTTAGGCGTGAAATTCCCGCAATACAGCTACTTCGACATGGTGCAGGCGAATTACCGCCTGCTGCGCGATCATCTGAAGGTCGCGCGCGTGGCACTGGTGACCGGCGTCTCCATGGGCGGCACGCAGACCTATGTCTGGGGCGTGATGCATCCGGAGTTCATCGGCGCGCTGATGCCGATCGGCGGTACCACGCAGTCAGACGCGGGCGATCCCGTCGGCAACTGGACGTTCCAGATGATGACGGCCGCGATCGAGTCCGACCCCGTATGGCAGGCCACGAACGGCGATTACTACAAGCTGCCCAAGGAAAAGCATCCGGTACCGGGCGTGGCGTTCGGCTGGTCCATCCTCGGAATGACCGGGTATGACTTTGGTTATCGCACGACCCAGAATTTCACCGCAGTCCAGCCCGAGATCTTCTACTGGGATCCGCCAAATGAGAAGGCTGGGTTGAGCGTCACCAACCGTGCCAAACTCTACGATGCCGTGGATCTCGTTTGGCGCAACCGGGTCGGCGAAACGCACAACATCAATGCCTATCTCGGCCGTATCCAGGCGCGCACGCTGGTGATGCACATCACCAATGACCTCTGGTTGAACTTCAAGCTCGCGCAGCAGGCCGTCGATCGTGTGCCCGGTGCGGACCTCATCGCCGAGGAAAGCCCGGTTGCCCACTATGGCGTCTTCCCACTCATCAACAACCGCAAGAACGATCCCAAGTTCGTCGCGTTCATGGACGACGTCGCAAGCCTCGACCGCGCGCAACAGTTCGTCGACAAGAACTATCGCGTGCCGGGCGTCGCCGAGAACATCGATCCCAAAAAATCCTTCTGGAAGGATTTCGTGACCTATCCATATCCGGTCAAGTTCGCCAACGCCAAGGACAAGAGCGGCAATGCCTGGCAGATCGGCTACATGGATGAATATGCCGGCACGGCCAAGGATCCGAAGGTGCTCGTCATCATCCATGGCAAGGGTGCGTTCGGCGGGCACTACGGCAATATCATGCAATACGCCCTGCGCAGCGGCTTGCGCGTGATCGTGCCCGACCTGCCACATTACGGCATGTCGGGGCCCGGCAATCTCGACAAGAGCCCGGCCCGCACCATGCAAGACATGCGCGAGGTCATCTACGACCTCGTCGTCAATCAACTCGGCGTCAAGAAGGCCTACTATCACGGCCATTCGCTCGGCGGGCAGTTCGTGATGGGCTACGCCCTGACCTGGCCCGACGCGGTGCAGGGCCTTGCGCTGGAAGCGCCGTCCGGCCTCGAGGAATATCCGCGCGACATCACCATCGCCAAGGACAAGAAGGCCCGCCTGTTCGACCAGGCCTTCGACCATGATTTCGACAAGTGGAAGGCGACCTGGGACCAGACCGGCATTCTGGCCGCGGAGATGGCACGCGATGAGCAGAACATCCGCGACTTCTTCTACTTCAAGAAGCGTGATCCGAACACCGGCGCTGTGTCGGCGGCCAAGAGCGGCTACTTCTTCAACGACAGCGAATACGCCCGCTTCCATACTGAGCAGCGCGTCGGGCTGACCAAGGGAAATCCGAAGGAGCTCGAGCAATGGTGCAACGTCTTCATCTACGACATCTACACTATCGGCTCTGAGCTGCAGCAGGATGACCCGAAGAATCTCTACGAGCGGCTCACCCAGATCAAGGCGCCGATCTTCCTCGCGTTCGGCGACAAGGAGCCCTTCATCCCGACGCCCGCGTTCAACGGGCTGACGGATCTGGGGCGCGACGTCATCTCGCCGTTCATGACGCGGATGACGAATGCCGGCAACCGGCCGATCCTGAAGATCTATCCGGAAACCGGACATTTCATCCACACGGACAATCCCGTCGAGTTCTCGGTTGACGTCGTGGACTTCGTGACCAAGGGCAGCGTCGACACGTCGTCGCCGCAGGGTATCGACCGCATGATCAAGGGGGCCGTGGTATCGGCCTTGCCGGTGGCGCCGACCCCGGCGGGTGCTGCGCCGACGGCCGGCCTGAACAAATAGGGCTGCTCATGCCAAGGGTGCAGGCGGGCGAGGTTCAGTTGAGCTGGCGAGAGTGGGGAGGAGGCGACGTCACCGTCGTCTTTATCCACGGCAATCTCGCCAGCAAGGACTGGATCGAGCTCGCCGCGCCGATGTTTCCCTCAGGCCTCCGCGTGATCGGCATCGATTGGCGCGGCTGCGGTGACAGCGACCGGCCGAAGCCCAAGGCCGACTATGCGAACTACTCGATGCAGCAGCATGCGCAGGATATGCTCGCGGCGCTCGATGCGCTGGGCGTCAGCTATTGCCATCTCGCCACGCATTCGACCGGCGGCATCATTGCCGCCCGGATGCTCTTGATGCAGCCGCAGCGCTTCGGCCGCGTGTTCGCGCTCGATCCGGTGACGCCGCTCGGCATGGCCTTCAATGCCGATCAGATCGGGCTTTTCCGTGCGATGATGGCCAGCAGGGAGCTGACACGAACCGTGATGGCGACAGCGGCTTCCTCGCTGTTCGTGCCGGAGAGCATGGCGCCGGGCGAAGTTCCTCGATTCCGTGATGGGCTGGGTGATATCCCGGCGCTGTTCGACCGCATCATCGAGCAGACCTTTGGCGTCTCTGAAGGCATCTGGATCGGGACGCCCGTCAACCTCACGCGGGAAAAAGAGAGCCGGGAGCTGGAGCGCCGCATGGCGGAGATCCGGCACCCGCACCTGGTGCTGTGGGGCGAATGGGACGGCTGGATTCCGCCTTCTGACTTGCGCGCCATGGCCGAGGCGATGCCGGACTGCCGGCTGGTGGTGGTGCCCCGCATTGGGCATTCGATGAATCTTGAACTGCCAGCTCTGTATGCTGGCTATTTTGGGGCTTGGTTCGGCGGGCTTGCAGCGTAACCCTTGAGGAGCAACATCATGGCGGAAATCCCATCGACCGAGAATATGCGTACGATGATGAGCGAAGCGCTTGGCCGCCTGCGCAAGGCCAACACTGAATATTTTGATCTGCTGGAGAAAGGCCTGAGCTCCTCACCGCTGCCGATCGCGAATCAAGCCAAGGAGTTCTGCAGCCATATGCAGCGCAACGTCTCCGCGACCTTCGATCTCGGTGACAAGCTCGTCCAGGCCAAAGACATGCAGGAAGCGCTCAGGATCCAGTCCGAGTTCTTCCAGGACCAGATGCGCTCGTTGACCGATCAGGCCAGAAACATGGGCGAGTCCGCGATGAAGGCGGCTAGCGGCATGTTCACGCCGAAGGCATCATAGACGAAATCTCCTTCGAGGAGAACGGCTCCGCCACTTGGCGAAACGAGACAGGATGATGGCGCTTCAATTCTTGGTCGGCACCGTCATCAGCCTCGCCAACATCATGATTCACGCGCTGGTGACCGTCGGCGCCATCGGCATTGCGCGTGCGGCGGGGTTACGTGACGCTGCGTGGCCGCGAGTGCATCTGATGGCCGTGATGGTGGCGACTGCGGCTGCCCTGATGGTGGCTCACACGCTCGAAATTCTCGTATGGGCGCTTGCATATCGAGTGGTCGGTGCAGCGCCCGCCGGAAGCGATCTGCTCTATTTCGCCTTCGTCAACTATACCACGCTCGGCTACGGCGATATCACGCCGGTGCCGGACTGGCGGCTGGTCGGTCCGATGACCGCGATGAATGGCATCCTGCTCTTCGGCTGGTCGACTGCGGTGCTGTTCGAGGTGCTACGCAAGACGCTGGGGCACCTTGCGGCCGTCAGCGCCAAAGATTTCAGTTCTGGAGATCGAGACTAGCGAGCTGTCGGCGGTCCAAGAGCACGATTTGACGCTGGGTGTTGCCGACGAAGCCGAGGATGCCGAGCTCATGCAGGTGCGATATCGCCCGCGAGACCGTCTCAAGGGTGAGGCCGAGATAGTCGGCGATGTCGCGCCGCGACATCGGCAGCGCCAGGACGCCTGCGGCAGTTAGCCGCGTATCCATCTCGATCAGAAAGGCCGCGACCCGTTCCAGCGATGTCTTGCGGCCGAGCAGCAGCATGTGATCTTCCGCGTGCTGCAAATTGGTCGTGGTCATGCGGAGCAGGTTCTTGGCCACCACGGCGTCACTTTCGGCCACGGTCTCCAGGCTCTGCCGCCTGATGAGGCGCACGGTGGTATCGACGACAGCTTCTGCAGTGAAGCGATGCGTGCGGCCGTTCTCGAGCCCGAAGATATCGCCGGCGAGGTGAAACGCGCCGATCTGACGGCGTCCGTCAGACAGCAGCTTGTAGCTTCGCACCGCGCCGGTCTTGACCTGATAGATGTACTCGGCAGGCTCCTTCTCGCCGTAGATCTCATTGCCCTTCTTGTAGGTAAATTCGCTTAAACTCACGATCGGATTTGAGTCACTGCTCATTCCAAGATCGTGCAGCGAATTGGGACGGGGCAGGGGATCGCTGATGATGCGTACGAACATGGGCCAACTCCTCAATCCATTGCTGAATTGGTCTCAGGCTATTCATGGCGAGGAATGTGCCGCGCTACCCCACTCCCGCTTGGGTTGCTTTACGACGAAGGCGGCATTTCCAGCCATTGTCTCGAGGGCCATTGTACCAAAGGACAGGCGCTGCAATATCTTGCGCGGAGTGAGAAAAAGCGGTCTTTGTAAAATGCATTTTGATGCTCTTGGTACTACTACTTACGAATTGTCCGCTATGCCCGCTATCATCCATATGGGCTACTCGATCGCCGATTGATTCTGCGTTTCAGTGCGGCGGAAACTCCAATGGTCGTCGCGGCTAAGAGGTGAACTTGCCAGGGCTGGTGCACGTGGTCGACGACGACGCTTCGTTTCGGACGGCGATCGAACGCCGGCTGAAGCTTGCCGGCTACGATGTTGCGACGTACGCAGCGGCGCAGGAGTTGCTCGATCGATTACCTGATCCCGACAGGCTGGGATGCATTCTGCTAGACGTGCAGATACCGGGACTGAGCGGTCCGGAGTTGCAACGCCGTCTCATCGAGCTCGGTTCGACGCTGCCGATCGTCTTCCTCACCGGGCACGCCGACACGGCAACGACCGTGCGGGCCATCAAGGCAGGCGCCGAGGATTTTCTGACCAAGCCGGTCTCGTCGGAGCAGTTGATCGACGCGATCGAGCGCGCCTTGGTCCGGCACGAAGCCGCGCGCAGCCAGCGCAGCAAGCTCGACTCGCTCAAGGCGCTGGTGGCCGCACTGACCCCGCGCGAGCGGCAGGTGTTCGATCTGATCGTGCGCGGCAAGATCAACAAGCAGGTTGCTCACGAGCTCGGAACCACCGAGCGCACCGTAAAGGCGCATCGCCACCAGGTGATGGAAAAGATGCAGGTTCATTCACTCGCGGAACTGGTGTCGATCGCGGAGCGCCTTGGCATGCTTGATCCCAAAAACGAGCAAAGCGGCTAGTCCGGACCCGTTCGTCGGGGTCGTGCCGCATACCTATACCCAGGGACAATATGAAATGTGAATGACGACGTGTTCTATGGAGGGTGTAGCTCTACCTGGTTTGTTAGATCCTCGTTCAACAGAAGGCTGCCCCTCGTGCCGACCCGCAGATCCGTGTTCGTCGTCGACGACGATGTGTCGGTGCGCATCAGCATAAAACGGCTTCTGCGCGAGCACGGCTTTACGACGCTGCTGTTCGACTCCGCGGCCGCGCTGCTCGATCATGCCGAGTTCGAGAGCGCCATGTGCATCATCATCGACATTGATCTGACCGATCAATCCGGCATCGACCTGCGTCGGCGGATCGCAGACAAGGGCATCTCGGCCCCCGTGATCTATATCACCGGAAATGACTGCGAGCGGAATCGATCGGCCGCGGTCGCATCGGGATGCGTGGCTTACCTGACCAAGCCCTTTACCGCGAAATCACTGGTCGATCTGATCGAACGCGCCCGCGAAAACAGGATCTAAGCGCGATGGGATTGGGATGAACCGTCATCGCGCTTTAGGTTATTGCTTGAGCAGGATTTCCGCGCAAACGCGTTCCGAGTTTGCCGCAAGGGAATACCGCTGCATACGTTTCCGGATCGTGCTCCAGAGGCGGTTTCGCGCCGGTTCATTCCTCGATGTCCTGCTCCAGCGTCTTCGTGGGCGGGCCCTTGTGAACGGAAGCGAATTGTGCGAGCGGCATTGATGTCGTGAGCGCCAGAAGGTTGGAATCAACAACCTCGAGAACCAGCGTCTTTCCTGCTTCCATCTCCTTGACGATCTTTGGATCCGCAACATCGGCTGCGATGCAGGCGTTCGCGAGGCACCAGCTATAGGGCACCTGGTAGGGAGTGCCCTGGTCGACGGTCAGCTTGGCAGGGTGTTGCAGGTACATGCCGACGGGCACGAACAATTGCAGCCGCGCTGCCCGGTCGCCTTCGCGCTCGATCAGGTCCACCCGCATTGCCATTTGCCCGGTCGGAAACTTGCCGGTGATCGAGGTCCGGCACAGCGTCGGCGCGCCGCCTGCCTTGAAGCAGAGCTTTTGCCAATCTCCGTAGGTGATATCCTTGGCCTCGCGCTGGCCGCGCGTTGCGACTTCCGCTGGTTTTTCGTTTTGCGCATTCTTGCGCGTGGCGGCGTCAGGAGTAGTAGGGACGCCGGCGATAGCGACGATCAGAACTCCCGCGAGACAATAACGAGCGTGGACCATGGTTCGCCTCCAAGTCTCTGGCTATTCCGGTCAATTTTGTGCGTCGAGAAACTTCGTCACCAGCGGCGACCAGATCGGTACCGCGTCGGGCGAGCCGATGAAGAAGTGTCCTTCGTTGCCGAATGGCGGCATCAGGTGGTATTCGGCGTTGCCGCCGGCGGCAGTGAAGGCCTCGTGCATGCGCTTCGTCAGGACCGGACCGAAATACGCGTCGTTCTGGATATAGATCCACAGCATCGGCACCCGCGAGGTGCGGCCGAATTCGCCGGTCTGCGCGACGAGCTTGTCGGACGCACAATTGTGGTTCGGCAAGCCGCCGACACGGCCGCCACGCCCTCCCGCAAGGACGATAATGGCCTTCACTTGCGGGGGATTGAAGCTTGAGAGCGCGATTGACGCCCAGCCGCCGGCCGATTGTCCGACGACGATGACGTCCTTCGGCACGATGCGCTTTTCGGCGGCCAGGTAGTCAATGATCCAGAGGTCGACTTGGGCGACTGCGAGCCCGGGATCACGGAAGTTTGGATGGGTGCATTTTCCGACCTTTGAGAAGAACGGCCCGCCGCGTTCGGGAATATCGACGGCGGTGGCGCCATATCCGGTGCCGACAGGGGCCACCACGAAGTTGCCGCGCCTGGCGAACCACTTGGCGGCGTCGCGGAACTCCACGAGCGGGAAGAAGCTGCGGTCGGTCGGGTTGAGTGACACGCCGTGGTTCATGATCACGAGAGGAAAGGGGCCGTCTCCCACCGGGCGCACCACGTACGCGAACATCGGAAGCGGCAGCGGCAGCGCCCAGACCTCCTCTTGAATGGAGCGATCCTCAGCCGCCACGACGTGCGCTGGCGCGAACAGACCGACGCACACAAGCAACAGCAGGGCCGTTAGGTTTCGCAGGGTTTGCTGACGCATGGCTCAGCTCTCCATTCCTTCAGCCCATGAACGTGCAGGCGACGATGATGATCGGGCCAAGAACGGCAAATCCACAAATCTTGATCCGACCGAGAACGGTCCGGAGCGCGACCGCCAACGGCAGAAAGATTCCGGAGCGGCGGAGATGATCCATCTGGCGGTATCCATGATCGCATTTCCCCGGGGCGCGTTTGCGGCAAGTCAGTCCCCAAAAGCGGCGAAATGCTTGATCCAGATCAATCCCGGCCGTCGGCGCCTTTGCGAACAAACAAATCCCGCAACTTGCGCTTGGCATTCCGGTGATCGCTCTCTTGATCGTGCTGTTGCGCTGCGAGGTTCATCGTGGTGGAGGGCGGCCGTGACGGGGCCCTTCGGACAGCCTGACGATTGGCTCAGGTTCTTCCCTCCGGTGCGATGGCTCGCCAATTATCAAGCGGCCTGGCTGCGGCCGGACGCAATCGCTGGCGTCACGCTCGCCGCGTACGCCATTCCGGTCTCGCTGGCCTATGCCGCACTGGCTGGCCTGGCGCCGCAGGTCGGCGTCTACGGCTATCTGCTCGGCGGCATTGGCTATGCGTTGCTCGGCTCCTCGCGGCAGCTCGCGGTCGGCCCGACCTCGGCGATCTCGCTGATGATCGCCGGCACCGTGGGCACACTCGCCGGCGGCGACGTCGTGCGATACGCGCAGATTGCAAGCCTCGCAGCCTTCGCGGTGGCGGTGTTGTGCTTCATCGCCTGGCTGTTCAGGCTCAGCGTTCTCGTTCGCCTGGTCAGCGACAGCATCCTGGTCGGCTTCAAGGCCGGCGCCGGGCTCACCATCATCATGAGCCAGTTGCCGAGCCTGTTCGGCGTCCCCGGCGGCGGTCACAACTTCTTCGATCGCGTCTTCAAACTCGCCAGCCAGCTTGGCGAGATCAATCTCCTGATCCTGGCGATTGGCGCGGTCGCGCTCGTGCTTCTCCTGCTTGGCGAACGCTTTCTGCCGGGACGGCCGGTCGGTATCACCATCGTGGCGTTGTCGATCGCGGTAGCGACGCTCCTCGGCTTTGCGTCCCATGGCGTCCCCGTGACCGGCAAGATTCCCGAGGGGCTGCCTGCGATTGGGTTGCCGACATTTGGTCTTCTGGAATTCGACGATCTCTTTCCGCTCGCGGCAGGATGCGTGCTGCTGGCCTACATCGAAGGTGTCTCTGCGGCGCGCAGCTTTGCCGCCAAGCACGGTTATCCCCTCGACGTGCGGCAGGAGTTTCTGGGGCTGGGGGCGGCGAACTTTGCCGCATCTTTCGGCCACGCCTATCCCGTCGCCGGCGGCCTGTCGCAATCCGCCGTGAATGACAACGCGGGCGCGCGGACGCCGCTGGCGCTGGTCATCTGCTCGGTGACGCTTGGCCTGTGTCTGCTGTTCTTCACGGGGCTGTTGACCAACCTGCCCAAGGCCGTGCTCGCGGCCATCGTGTTTGCCGCCGTCTACAAGCTGGTGGACGTTCGAGCGCTGCTGCGAATGTGGCAGGTCAGCCGGATCGACTTCTACGCCGCGGCGATTGCGCTCGTGTCCGTGCTACTGCTCGGCATCCTGCAAGGCGTCCTGCTGGCTTGATTGCCTCGATCTTCCTGCTGCTGGCGCGCGCCTCGCAGCCGAACGTGGCATTCCTCGGCCGGTTGCCCGGCAGTGGTCGTTACTCCGACAGCGCAAGACACCAGGGTGTCGAGCCCCTCGTTGGCGTCATCGCGTTCCGGCCCGAAGCTTCGCTGCTTTACATCAATGCCGAGACGATCCTCGATACGGTCCTGATCGCGCTCAAGAGGTCGGCGGACATCCGACTGGTCGCATGCGATCTCTCGGCATCGCCCTATATCGACCTCGCCGGTGCGCGCATGTTGCACGATCTCTACGACGAGCTCGCAACGCGTCGGGTCACCTTCTGCATCGTCGGCGCGCATGCGCAGCTGCGCGACCTGCTGCGGGCCGAAGGGCTGGCGGAGAAGACCGACAGCGGCCAATGGTTGCGCTCGCTCGACAGCGTTCTCGGTGAGGGACAGCCTGACACTGGCCAAAGAACGCCCTGATCTCCGGACTGGCTCGTCATCGTTCGCCGGCGCGGTGTTGCATTGCGAAGGAAGGTCGCTCATGGGCTCAACGGCTTCATTGCGTCGTGCGCGACCGTTGACTTGGATCAATGGACCCCGCCGCGCTGCACTCACGATCCCGCATCACCTGCCTCAGGGATCGGGAGACAACCATGTCCAAGGACACGAAGTCCGCGCAAAAGCGCATCGATCAGTTCTTTTCCGGGCCCGGAGGGCGGGCAGACGACTGGCGGGATCTGGTGGAGGCCGCGAAGGCATGGGCCCGCGGCGGTGATCGCGCGAAATACGATGCGGCGCTGGCCGATCTGTCGGTGACTGAGGAGTTTCACGGCTATCCCGGCCTGCAGTTGATGGCGGCATTGCGAGAGGCCGCTTCAGCGGGCGATGCGGCAACATCACTGGCCCTTGCGACGCGGATCACGCAGGCGCTGACCACGCGGTCATTCCGCCAGCACGCCGGCGACTGGAATCTCAAGGACGAAGGCAATGGCGAGGCGCCCGATCTGCTGCCGCCGACCTTCGGCTCGCATGCGGCCCGGCGGCCTTATTTCGAGACCTTGATCGTCACCGGTCTGTCGTCCGGCCAATGGCCTGCGCTGGCCGCCGAATGGCGCAAGCTGCGTCGCCCGGTCGATTCCTTCGTCTATGAGCCGGTCATCGTCGGCAGCCTGGAAGATGCGTTCTGCGCGACCATGCTCAACCCCAATATCGCGGCCGTCGTCATCAACGAGGGTTTTGGCCTGCGCTCACGCCACAATGCGCCGATCCTCCGCTCCATCACGGCCGCGGCCGGTCTCAACGATGAATCCGACGCGGATGCTCTCCGGCTCGCCCATATCATCAAGCGGGTGCGGCCCGAGCTCGACATCTATCTGATGTCCAACCGCGACGTTGAGGAAATGGCCGGTAACCCCGAAACCAACGTGGTCCGCCGCATCTTCTACTCCATCGAGGAACTGCTCGAGCTGCATCTGTCGATCCTCGAAGGCATTCAGGATCGCTACGACACGCCGTTCTTCGACAATCTCAAGAAATACGCACAGCGTCCGATCGGCACCTTCCACGCGCTGCCGATCGCCCGCGGCAAATCCGTCTTCAAGTCGGACTGGATCCGAGACATGGGCGAGTTCTACGGGCCGAACCTGTTCCTGGCCGAGAGCAGCGCGACCACCGGCGGCCTCGACAGCCTCCTGGAGCCGACCGGCACCATCAAGAAAGCGCAGGACAAGGCGGCGCGCGCGCTCGGCGCCGATCGCGTGTTCTTCGTGACCAACGGCACCTCGACGTCCAACAAGATGGCGGTGCAGGCGCTGCTCGCGCCCGGCGACATCGCGATCGTCGATCGCAACTGTCACAAGTCGCACCACTACGGCATGGTGCTGGCCGGCGCTCAGCCGCTCTATGTCGAAGCCTTCCCGATGACGGAATATTCGATGTATGGCGCGGTGCCGTTGAAAACGATCAAGCAGGCGCTGCTCGGTGCGAAGGCCGACGGCCGGCTCGACCGCGTCAAGCTGCTCGACCTCACCAACTGCACCTTCGATGGCCACATCTACAGCACCCGCAGGGTGATGGAAGAATGCCTTGCGATCAAGCCGGACCTGATCTTCCTCTGGGACGAGGCCTGGTTTGGCTTTGCACGGTTCTCGCCGTTCCTGCGGCGGCGTACCGCGATGGGCGCGGCCAACGAGATCGAAGCCTGGATGCACGACCCGAAGTCGGTCGCAGCCTATGAGAAGCAGCAGGCCGAGCTCGGCAAGAACCCGTCGGACGAGGTGCTGCTCAAGACCCGGCTCATTCCCGATCCGCGCCAGATCCGATTGCGCGTCTACCAGACCAATTCGACCCACAAGTCGATGTCTGCGATCCGCCAAGGCTCCATGCTCTCGGTCAAGGACGTCGAATTCCATACGGTCGAGCAACAGTTCAAGGAGGCCGTGTTTACCCATGCCTCGACCAGTCCAAACCAGCAGCTCATCGCGAGCCTCGACGTCTCGCGGCGGCAGATGGAGCTCGAGGGATATGGTCTGGTCGCCAACGCCATGGAAATCGCGCTCGCGATCCGCCAGGCGGTCAACAACAACCCGCTGATCTCAAAGTATTTCCGCATCCTCGGTGCGGACGCCATGGTGCCGTCGCAATATCGCCAGAGCGGCTTTACCGATTATCTCGCACCCGGCGTGAACTGGGCGAACACCCTGAAGAGCCTGGACGACGACGAGTTCTGCCTCGATCCGACCCGCATGACGCTGGTGTGCGGTACGGCCGGTTACGACGGCACGCAGTTCAAGGGCATTCTGGCGAACGAGTACAACATTCAGGTCAACAAGACCTCCCGGAACTCGGTCCTGCTCCAGTCCAACATCAACAACACGCGCAGCGACGTCGCGCATCTCGTCCGGGTCCTGGCCGAGATCGCGGGTGAGGTCGATCGCGGCCTGGCTCAGGGCGGGGCCAACGCGAAAAAGACGTTCGAGGCGCGGGTCAATAGCCTGATGAAGGATGTGCCCGACCTGCCGAACTTCTCGCATTTCCACCCGAGCTTCCGCGGCGATGCCGGCGCCAAGACCAACGAGGGCGATATCCGCGGCGGCTTCTATGCCGCTTACGACGCGGCGGGTTGCGAACACATCCGTCTCAACGATCCCGAGATCGACCGACGGCTGAAAGCCGGACCCGAGCTCGTCTCGGCGAACTTCGTGATCCCGTATCCGCCGGGCTTCCCGATCATGGTGCCGGGGCAGGTCATCACGCAGGAGACCATCGACTTCATGCGCAAGCTCGATGTGAAGGAAATCCACGGCTACGACGCCAAGGAGGGACTGAAGCTCGTACGCACGGAGGCCTTGGCGAAGATCGGCAGGCCAAAGCCCGGTGCTCAGCCGAAGCTGAAGGCTGCCTCTTGAGATAGGTAGGGGACGTGCCGTCTCGGGCGTCCTGCTTACCGTGTTCGGCTACTTCGCGATAATTCTGGCTCAACAGTTCGACGTAGAAACCAAAGGGGAAACCAAAGTCATGAGAAAGCTTGCCATCCGCGCCGCTCTGGTCGCCTTGCTCGCAGGCGTTGCCGGTTTCAGCACGCCATCACGGGCCGAGACCGGCCAGGTCGCAGTCGTCTTCACCAAAGGCGGGCTGATCGTCGGGGTCGGCGGCGGCGATGGTGTGCTCAGACTCCGGGGCAAGGACTATCCGTTCACAGTGTCCGGCATGAGCGTCGGCTTCACAATTGGCGCCTCGACGACAAAATTTGTCGGACGAGCTCTCAATCTTAAGGGACCCGCGTCGATCGAAGGATCGTACGCGGTGGGTGGAGCGGGTGGCGCGGTTGCCGCGGGCGCCGGTGCCGTTCAGCTGCAAAACGCGAACGGCGTGATCCTGCAACTCAGCGGGCCGAAGGTCGGTGCCGAATTGTCGGCCGCGGTCGGCGGCGTCACGATCAAACTGAAATAGGTCCTGGTGATCGGGCCGCGCCCGCGCGGTCTGACGGAACACTGCGTTTTGTTCAAATGCTTCGGTTCCGTTGATCTAGGTCAAGTTCTGACGCGATCGGCGGCCGACGGTAACGTCGGGTGCTGATCGCATGTCGCGTGGCATCATCGAAGAGCGAACGACGGCACCCCAATCAATGGAGGACACGCCATGCTTCGTTATCTTCTCGCTGCTCTTGCGGCGCTCGTTCTTCTCACGACCTGCCTCATTCCGGATGATGCCTTCGCTCGCCGGGGCGGCGGTGGTGGTGGTGGCTTCCGCGGCGGCGGTGGTGGCTTCCACGTGGTGGTATGCGGGCAGGCGGTGGGTACCGCGGCGGTGCCGTTCATGCCGGTCGCGTTGGCGGTGGCGGCTATCGCGTCGCCGGAGGCGTGCGTCCGAGTCATCCGATAGCCGGTCGTCCGGGCCGTCCGATCGCAGGCCGGCCGGGTTATCCGGGGCGTCCGATCGCCGGTTATCCCGGCTATCGTCCGGGCTATGGCTATGGCTGGCGTGGACCCGCTTATGGCGCCGCCGCTCTTGGAGCCGCAGCGGCCGGTGCGTACGGTGCGTATGGCTATTACAACAACAACTACTACAACAACGGCTGCTATCAGGACTCCTACGGCAGTTGGGTCTGCCCGCAGCAGTATCCTTATAATTATTGAGGCAAAGGTCGCATCAGGCCGCCACCACGCGGCCTGATCCGCTCAATAACGCTCCTCGACGAATTTCAGCCCGCGCAGGCTGGCCTGGTCGTTGTAACGGCCCTTGTCCGAGCGCGGCGGCAGCCTGATCTTGTCTTTCTTGACGCGCTTGTAGGGGATCGCCTTGAGCAGGTGCGCGATGCAGTTCAGCCGCGCCCGCCGCTTATCGTCGGAGCGGATGATGTGCCAGGGCGCGTGCTTCGTGCTGGTCTTCCTGAGCATCAAGTCGCGCGCCCGCGAGTAGTCATACCAGCGCCGGTAGGATTCCACATCCATCGGGCTCAGCTTCCACTGCCGCACCGGATCGTCGATGCGGGCCCTGAATCGACGCTCCTGCTCGTCCATCCCGACCTCGAGCCAGATCTTGACGAGGATGATGCCGCCCTCGATGACGTATTTTTCCATCTGGGGGCAGAGGGCGAGAAAGCGATCGTGCTCGGCGGGCGTACAGAAGCCCATCACGTATTCGACGCCGGCGCGGTTGTACCAGCTCCGGTCGAAGATCACGATCTCGCCGCCGGCGGGAAACTGCTCCATATAGCGCTGGAAGAACATCTGGGTCTTTTCGCGATCCGACGGCGCCGGAAGGGCAACGACGCGAAACACGCGCGGACTGACCTTCTCGGTGATCGCCTTGATGGTGCCGCCTTTGCCGGCGGCATCCCGACCTTCGAACAGGACGATCACCCGCAGCTTCTTCTCCCTCACATAATCCTGGAGATGGCAAAGATCGACCTGGAGCTTTTCGAGCTCCTTCTCGTACTCCTTGCGCTTCATTCGTGTGTCGGACTCATCATCCTTGGCCATGCCTGTCCTTTCGCTGTTTCAGCTCCGACGCGGCCGAATGGCCGTCAATCGTCTCCCCAGGAGATGGTGACGCCGATATCGCCCGGAACGCCGCCGGGAAAATCGATGATCTGGTAGGCGATGCGATAGCCGCGCGGCTTCAGGTGGTCGGTCCAGAGCTGGAAGATTTCCTTGGGGATTCCGGTCAGTGTGTTCTCCCAGCCCTTTTCCCGCTGGTTGATGGCGCGGCCCTTGTCGGTGCACAGCGTGTTGGGGAAGCGATAGACCTGGACCTCGGTCAGGCCGTTTCGCACTGCACGCTGGATGATGGTCGAGGCGAGCTTGATCTTCTCCTCTTCGGTCTTGCCGGACGGCTTGCTCAGCCGGTCGATCAGGGCGTGCTTCTCGGCCTCGGCGGCGGCGGCGAGACGGGCATATTCCTCGGCCTTCTGAGCCTCTTTGAGCGCTGCTTCTTTCCGGATCTGCGTGGCATTGGGGATGAGATCATCGAGGCCGGGCATGGCTGACGGCTCCTGATTGGGTGTTGGCAGTTCAGCGTTCGAGGTAAGCTAGGCCCGGCGGCGAGGCTTCCCTTGATTCAAATCAAGCAAAATCCACACCGGGGTAGTCAGACTGGCCGCAACGCAATGCGCAACTCCGCTCCAGATTGGGGAGAGACCATTGAACGACCAGCTTCATCCGATGGCTCCGCACCATCTACCGTTCTATCTCGCGCCTGGAAGCGGGGTCGACCCGCTGATGGTGGTGATGGGAATATTCCTGATTGGCACCGTGCTCTGGGTCGGCACGCTCTATTGGAAGCTGCACAGCCTGCCCGAGCGGATGGCGCATAAATCACAGAAACTGCAATTCGAATTCGTCGCGGTGCTCGGCCTGATCTCGCTCTTTACCCATATGCATATCTTCTGGGTCGCGGGCCTGTTGCTTGCGTTGATCGACATTCCCGATTTCGGCACGCCGCTGCGCAGCATCGCCGACTCCGTCGAAAAGATTGCCGATGCGACGCCGGGAGAGGCCGGCTCGGCGAGCCCACTACCGGCGGATGAGCCGAGCCCCGTCAGGCAGAAGGAGCCCAGCCATGTTTGAGCTCATGTTCTGCTCGCTCCTGACCATCGTGCCGGACTACCTCTATCGCCGTTATGTCCAGGGCAAGCGCTTCGGCAAGGAGATCACGTTCTTCTCCATCTGGTATGAGCTGCGATGGGGCATCACCGGTTGTCTGATGCTCACGGTGTCGCTGATCACCATGATCTTCTATTTCCATCCGGCGACCGACTCGGCGACGCTTTATTTCCGCACCGTGCCGATCCTGCCCGAAGGATCGGGGCGGGTTGCGGAGGTCAAGGTCGGCTTCAGCCAGGAGGTGAAGAAGGGCGACGTGCTGTTCACGCTGGACAGCTCCAAGCAACAGGCCGCCTACGAGACCGCCCGGCGGAAGGTCGCCGAGGTCGATGCGGCAATGACCTCGGCGCAGTCGGATGTCGTCAAGGCCGAAGCCCAGATCCAGGAAGCCAAGGCCAATTATCAGCAAGCCAAGGACGAACTCGACACCAAATCCGAATTGCAGCGCCGCAACCCCGGTATCGTGCCGCAACGCGACATCGAAAAGCTCCAGGTGCTGGTCGATCAACGGCAGGCCGGGATCGATGCGGCGACCGCCGTGAGGGAAACGGCCGCCTTGCAGGTGTCGACGCTCCTGCCGGCCCAGAAGGCGAGTGCTCAAGCCGCTCTCGAGCAGGCCCAGGTCGACCTCGACAAGACCATCGTCCGCGCCGGCGTCGACGGCCGGGTCGAGCAATTCCTGCTTCGTGTCGGCGACGTCGTCAATCAGTTGATGCGGCCGGCGGGCGTGCTAATTCCGGAGGGCGCCGGCAGAAAGGTGCTTCAGGCCGGCTTCGGCCAGATCGAGGCGGGCGTGATGAAGGAAGGCATGGTGGCGGAAGCGACCTGCATATCGAGGCCCTGGGTCATCATCCCGATGGTGGTGACGACAGTGCAGGACTACATTGCGGCAGGACAGTTCCAGGGCGGGCAGCAACTGCTCGAAGCACAGAATGGCCCGAAGCCCGGCACGATCCTCGTCTTCTTGGAGCCACTCTACAAGGGCGGGCTCGAAGGCGTGACACCGGGGAGTAGCTGCCTCGTCAACGCCTACACCAGCAATCACGAGGAGATTTCCGCAAAGGACACTAGCACCGGGCGAGCGATCGCGCTCCACGTCGTCGACGGTGTCGGTCTTGTGCACGCACTGCTGCTTCGCATCCAGGCGCTCCTGCTGCCGATCAAGACGCTCGTGCTGAGCGGCCACTGACGCCGAGGAGGGCCCCGGCAAAAGCGTTGGCCGTGGGCCGTTTTGCGTTAGAATGAGATGAAGGTGCAGCCGGTCGAAGCTGCTGAGGAAGAGGATGAGCGGGCGCATCCCAATCGTTGCTGCGGTCAGGCGGGGCTGGCCGGCGGCGGCCGCACGGCTCTGTCTGTGTGTACTGGTCTTGGCCCTAGCCGGGCTCGGACCGGCGAGCGCTGCCGATCAGGGCCAGCCCAAGCGGGTGCTGCTGCTTCATTCCTTCGGACGGGAATTTCGTCCGTGGAGTGAATTCGCGCGGGCCATCAAGGCCGATCTCGAGCGGCAGGCGCCGTGGCCGCTGGACATTCAGGAGCACACGCTCCTGACGGCGCGGTTCAACAATCCAGGTCCTGAAGAGCCCTTCGTCGATTATCTGCGCTCGCTCTACGAGAGTTGTCCGCCGGATATCGTCGTCAGCGTCGGGGCGCCTGCGGCAAAATTCGCCCAGAAGTATCGCAAGCAGCTTTTCCCCGACACACCGATGGTCCTGACCGCGGTCGAGCAGCGCCTGGTCGATCGCACGGGACTGACCGACAACGACACGGTCATCGCGATCCACAATGACTTTCAGGCATCTTTTGCCGGCATCCTTCAGGTCCTGCCTGCCACGCAGAAGATCGCCGTCGTGCTGGGAGCCTCTCCCGTTGAGAAGTTCTGGCTTGAGGAGGTCAAGAAGGATGCGAAGCCGTTCGAAAACAGAGTGTCGTTTGATTGGTATTCGGGGCTTTCGTTCCAGGACATCCTCAAGCGCGCGTCATCGCTCGCGCCGCACACGGTCTTGTTCTGGGGCCTGATGTCGGTCGACGGTGCAGGTGTCACGCATGAAGGCGACATCGCCTTGCGCCAATTGCGAGCTGTCGCCAACGCGCCGATCTTTTCCTATCAGGATGCCTTCTTCGATGGCCAGACCGTCGGTGGCCCCATGCATTCTACGGCCGCAACCAGCCGGAAAACCGTCGACGTTGCCATCCGTATCCTCGGTGGCGAGAAGCCGGGCAACATCAAGATCGAAACGCTCCAATTTGCGCCACCGCGATATGACTGGCGTGAGATGCAGCGCTGGGGCATCAGCGAAAGCAATCTGCCTCCTGGCAGCGAGATCCTGTTTCGCGAGCCGAGTGTTTGGGAGGTCTATCGCTGGCAGATGGCGCTGATCGCAGCGGTGATCCTGGTGCAGGCCGGCCTGATCAGTGGCCTGCTTCACGAGCGCTGGCGTCGCCGTGTCGCGGAGGTCGAATCCCGCCAGCGTCTGGCCGAGCTGGCGCATGTCAACCGCTACGCGGCGGCCGGCGAGCTGACGACGTCGATCGCGCACGAATTGAATCAGCCGCTCGGCTCTATCCTCACCAATGCCGAGACGGCCGAGCTCATGTTGAAGGGGGCTTCCCCCAATCTCGGCGAGATCAGGGAGATCCTTGCCGACATCAGGCGCGACGATCAGCGGGCGAGCGAAGTGATCCGCAGGCTACGCAGCGTGTTGAAGAAGACGCCGTTTGAGATCGCCGATATCGATCTGAACGAAACCGTCGGCGAGGCGATCGGATTTCTGACCGCCGTGACCGACCGGCACAAGATCGCCCTGAAGTTCACGGCCGCCGCAAGCGCGCTGCGCGTCAGGGGCGATCCGGTCCAGCTTCAGCAGGTCATTCTCAACCTGATCATCAATGCGATCGACGCGATCTCCGAGGCGGAGGCGAAGGTGCGGGAGGTGACCGTCACCACGGCGCTGTCCGGCTCCTTCGCAGAAATCAGGATCGGCGATAGCGGACCCGGCATAGCCGCCGGCGATCTCAAGAACGTCTTCAATCCATTCTTCACCACCAAACCGCAAGGCATGGGCATGGGACTCGCCATCGCCAGAACCATCATCGAGGCCCATCGCGGACAGATCGTTGCCGAGAACAGGCTGTCGGGCGGTGCGCTGCTTACGATCAAGCTGCCGATCACGCGTTAGACAACGCATCGGCCGCGGAATTTTCGCGCCGCAACAACCCGGCATCCCCTTTCTTTGATCTTCGTCAAAGGAACACATCCGTCCCGGCCCGATGCTCCCCGCCGCAATACCAACGGAGAGTGTGCAATGTTTCGCTGTGGCAAGACCCTGATCGCGCTTGCGCTGATGATGGCGATGCCCATCGCCGTATCGGCGCAGAACCCGGCCGCGCCGAACGCGCCGGCAAGCCAGGCGCCGCCAGCAAGCCAGGCCCCGCCAGCAAGTCAAGCGCCGCCAGCAAGTCAGGCTCTGCCGGCCGCGGAGCTGTTGAAGCCGGAGCAGCTCGAGGCGCTGGTCGCGCCGATCGCGCTCTATCCGGACGAGTTGCTTGCCAACGTGTTGGCGGCATCGACCTATCCGCTGGAGGTCGTGCAGGCCGATCGCTGGCTCAAGGAGCGCAAGAAACTGAAAGGCGATGCGCTGAGGGGCGAGGTCGAGAAGCAATCTTGGGACGACAGCATCAAGGCACTCGCCAGCACGGCCGACGTCCTGGCCATGATGAGCGACAAGCTCGAATGGACCAAGAGCCTCGGCGACGCCTTTCTCGCGCAACAGCCTGACGTGATGGATGCAATCCAGCGGCTGCGCAACAAGGCCTATGACAACAAGAAACTGGTCACGACCAAGCAGCAGAAGGTCAGCGTCCAGACTCAGGACAACAGGCAGGTCATCCTCATCGAGCCGGCCGACGCCGGTACGATGTACGTACCCTATTACGAGCCGGCGACCGTTTATGGCGCGTGGCCCTACGCCGAGTATCCGCCGTACTACTTTGGATATCCTTCTTATATCGGCGCAGGCGTGGTGGCGGCAGGCCTCGCTTTCGGCACCGCCTGGGCCATTGGACGCTGGGGCAACTACTGGGGCGGCGGCTGCAACTGGGGCAACCGCAACGTCTACGTCAATCACCGAACCACCAACATCGCAAACGGCTGGCAGCACAATCCTGCGCATCGCCAGGGCGTGCGCTACAACAACGTGAACGTGCAGCAGCGTTTCGGCAACAACAACATCAAGGCAGGCGCGGCCGACCGGATGGATTTTCGCGGCCGCGATGGGCAGCAGGTCCTGAAGTCCGGACAGGATCGGCCAGGCGCTGGAGACCGTGCAGGTGATCGCGCAGGTGATCGCGCGGGAGATCGTGCAGGGGACCGCGCGGGCGATCGAGCGGGAGACCGCGGCGGCGATCGTGCAGGTGATCGTGGCGGAGATCGCGCCGGCGCTGGCGATCGCGCCAAGGGCGGCGGCGACCGTGCCAAGGGTGGTGGCGATCGAGCTGGCGCGAAGGGCGGTGGCGACCGCGCGAAGGCCGCCAACCGCGGCGGTGCTGGCGCGGGCAATCGCGCTGCCAATGCCAACCGTGGTGGCGGCAATCGCGGTGGCGCCATGAACGTCTCCTCCGGCCGTGCGGCTGCCGCAGCATCAACACGCGGGCGCTCGAGCATGGCGAGCATGCCACGCGGCGGCGGTGGCGGTGGCTTTGCCGGGCGCGGCGGTGGTGGCGGAATGGCGATGCGCGGCGGTGGAGGAGGCGGCTTTGGTGGAGGCGGGCGCGGTGGCGGCGGCGGTGGCCGGCGTTCGGATATCGCGCTGAAGCACGACATCGTCCTGCTCGGTCATCTCGCAAATGGCCTTGGCTACTACCGCTTCAGCTATCTTGGCAGCCACAAGGTCTATGTCGGCGTCATGGCGCAGGAGGTCGAGCGCGTGATTCCGGAAGCGGTGACCCGAGGCAGCGACGGCTATCTGCGGGTCTATTACGAAAAGCTCGGTCTGAAATTCCGCACGTACAGCGATTGGCTTGCCGGCGGCGCAAAAATCCCTGCGGAGGTGAAGCCATGATCGGTCTGAAGTCGCTTCGGCGCGCAGCTTTGCCGGCCATCATGGCGGTCGTGCTGTTCAGCTTGCCGTCGCAGGCGCAGCAATCGTATCCCACTCCTGAGGACGCAGCCGCAGCGCTCGCCGCGGCTGTGAAGAGCGGACCGCGCGATATCCTGAAAGTGCTCGGCAGGAACGCAGACGACATCGTCTCCTCCGGTGACGAAGTTGCCGACGCCGACATTCGTCAACGCTTCACGTCGATGTACGATGCCAAGCATGCGATCAAGGCGGAGGGCAACAAGAAGGCCACGCTGATGCTCGGCGCGGACGATTTTCCGTTCCCGATTCCCTTGGTCAACTCCAAAACGGGCTGGGAATTCGACGTGGACGAGGGGCGGATCGAGGTGCTCTATCGCCGTATCGGCCGCAATGAGCTCGATGCGATCCAGGCCGCGCTCGCGTATGTCGATGCCCAGAACGACTATGCGGAGAAAGACCGCGGCGAAGGCGTCGGTGTCTATGCGCAACGCATCGTCTCGACGCCCGGAAAGAAGGACGGGCTGTTCTGGCGCGACGATAGTGACCCGAGCCCGCTCGGCGAATTTGCGGCGGAAGCCTCGCGCGAGGGCTACAAGATGGAAGGGCAGGGTGCGCCTTATCACGGTTACTACTTCAGGATCCTCAAGGGGCAGGGCCCTAACGCCCCCGGCGGCACCCTCGACTACGTCGTCAAGGGCAAGATGATCGGCGGCTATGCGCTCGTCGCCTATCCCGCCGAGTACGGCAATTCCGGCGTCATGACCTTCGTGGTCAATCACGGCGGCACCGTCTACCAGAAGGATCTCGGGCCTCGCACCGAAAGCATTGCCAGCCGCATGATCTTGTTCAATCCGGACCAGACCTGGAAGAAGGTCGATGCCGCAAAACAATGAGAAAATAGCGCGGCGCTTTTTCCTTGGCTGGCTGACGGCGATGACATTGCTTGCCTTCGTTGTCCCAGCAACGCCGTCGTTCGCACAGGCCGCCGGCCAGGTCCGCGTCAAGATCGTGAAGGCGGGCCTCCTGGTCGGCGGTGGCACCGGCAGCGGCGTGCTGACTTGGCGTGGCCGCAACTATCCCTTTCGCGTCTCTGGTCTGAGCCTTGGAATTACGGCCGGCGCCACGATCAGCCGCCTGGACGGCTGGGCCTCGGGCATCCGCGAGATCAATGATTTCGCTGGCACCTATAGCTCGGTTGGCGGCGGCTTCGCCCTGGTCGGCGGTGTCAACGGTGTCCATTTGCGCAACGAGAAGGGCGTGACGATCGTGCTGCAAGGGCCGAAGGCCGGACTGGAAGTCGCCGCCAACCTCAGCGCGATCACGATCTCCATGAGATGAGTTCGGCCTGAAGACCTCCCATCCGGATTCTATTGAGCATGCGAAGCAGGCCTCCAAATTGGGGGAATTTCTGCTGGCGCAACACCGCCGCACATCGCACTTGAGCGCAAGTTGCCCATCCACGCGCCGCCGATTGCGAGCGCGCGATCGACGTCGCTCGCACTGCCCCTTTCGCGTATTCGCCACCCGGCCCCGCGTCTGCCGCGAATAACATGATGTTAGGTTTATCGCATAACACGGTAATTGTGTTAGCTCGCCGAAAGCCTATTGTCACACACCGAACCAGACACGTCCCGGCAGTCGACAAGCGCAAGCGGAAAGCCCGCCGCGCGATCGGATAATGCTGCCCAACACACATCTATGAAGCCCGCTTACGGGACGCCAGCAAAATAGGTCGGAGGAAACTTGCACATGACCACGGCTCGAGCGATCCACGACATGGGTCAATCCAAGAAGGCTGCTGCGAGCGGCTGGATTGGATCCGCGCTTGAATATTATGACTTCTTTATCTACGCGACCGCAGCGTCGCTGATCTTCCCGCAGATCTTCTTCCCGTCGGACAATCCCACCGTTGCCATCGTCGCATCGCTCGCAACGTACGGTGTCGGATATGTGGCCCGGCCGATCGGTGCCTTCGTTCTCGGGCACTGGGGCGATACCCACGGCCGGAAAACGGTTCTGATCGTCTGCATGTTCCTGATGGGCATCTCGACCATGGCCGTCGGCATCCTGCCGACATACCAGCAGGTCGGCATTTGGGCGCCGATCCTGCTCGTCACCTTACGTCTCGTGCAGGGTTTTGCCGTTGCCGGCGAGATCTCCGGTGCAAGCTCGATGATCCTGGAGCATGCGCCATTCGGGCGGCGCGGATTCTATGCGAGCTTCACGCTCCAGGGCGTGCAGGCCGGACAGATCCTTGCGGCGGCGGTCTTTCTGCCGCTCGCGGCCTACATGCCCACCGAGGCCTTCAACAGTTGGGGTTGGCGGATACCCTTCCTGCTCAGCTTCTTCGTCATCGTCGCGGGCTACATCATCCGCCGCGAAGTCGACGAGACGCCTGCCTTTGCCAGGGAAGATGAGCGCGGCGAAACCCCGCGTGCTCCGATCATTCAGGCCATCAAGCTGAATTGGAAGGACATGCTCAGGGTCATCTGCATGGCGCTGATGAATGTCATTCCGGTCGTCACGACGATTTTCGGCGCGGCCTATGCCGTCCAGTCTGCCTACGGAATCGGTTTTGCGAAGGACGTCTACCTCTGGATTCCGGTCCTCGGAAACATGCTGGCAGTGTTCGTCATTCCCTTCGTCGGCAACCTCTCGGACAAGGTCGGCCGCAAGCCTCCGATCATCGTCGGCGCGCTCTGCTCCGGTCTGCTCGCGTTCGGATACCTCTATGCCATCAGCATCAGGAACGTGCCACTGGCGATCGTGTTGTCACTCCTGATGTGGGGTGTGGTCTATCAGGGCTACAACGCGATCTTCCCGAGCTTCTATCCTGAACTGTTTCCGACGCGCACCCGGGTTTCGGCGATGGCGATCTCGCAAAACATCGGCACGACCATCACCGCGCTGCTTCCCGCTTTGTTTGCGACCGTGGCGCCTCCCGGCTCGGCCAACATCCCGCTGACGGTGGGCGCCATCGCCTTCGGCATTACGGTGATTGCCGCCCTCGCAGCGGTGACTGCCAGGGAGACGTACCGGATCAGCCTTGACGATCTCGGAAATCCGGATGCCGTGCCGATGCCAAGGGCGGACTATGAGCGGAGGCGTGCGGAGACGGCCGGCGAGGCTGCCGCGGCTCTGACCTGACGGCCGCGGGAAGTGGAGGTGATGGCGGCGCCATGATCTCGGATGTTGCCGTCGTCCTGCAAATGAAGGAAGAACTGCCGCTGCGGCCAAGCCCGCCAGCAGCGGCAGGGCTCCCGCCAACCGGATGACGCTTGATCGGCAAAGCCATTGGAGCGATAGCGATCTTCGACCGGCGGCACGCCGGCTACCAAGGAGTTGAGAAATGAATCCCGTTGTTGTTGCTGTCGCGATCACCGGTTCCGTTCCGCGCAAGAAGGACAATCCGGCGGTGCCGATCGTGCCGTCCGAGCAGATCGAGTCGACGCACGCGGCCTTCGAGGCGGGCGCAACGCTTGCGCATATTCACGTTCGCAACGACGACGAAACACCGTCCTCCGACCCCCAGCGTTTTGCGGAGGTGCAGGAGGGTATCAGGAAGCATTGTCCGGGAATGATCGTTCAGTTCTCGACCGGTGGGCGCGGCCGCGATCCATCGGCGCGCGGGTCGGCGCTCTATCTGCAGCCCGAGATGGCGTCTCTCTCGACCGGATCAGTGAACTTTCCGACCATCGTCTACGAGAACAGCGCCGCCCTGGTCGAGCAACTGGCCACCGGGATGAAGGCCGGCGGCATCCGTCCTGAAATCGAGATCTTCGATCTGTCGCACCTGCATGGCGCGCGCCGCCTGATCGAGGCGAAACTGATCGACGAGCATCCGCACGTGCAGTTCGTCATGGGCGTCAAGAACGCAATGCCGGCGGACGAGCATGTCCTCGACATTCTCCTGGCCGAGCTCAAGCGGCTGATGCCGAAAGCGACCTGGACCGCGGCCGGGATCGGGCGCCATCAAGCCGAGGTCATGGGCTGGGCGCTGTCGCGGGGCGCCGATGCGGTTCGCACCGGGCTCGAGGACAACGTCAGGATCGACAAAAACCGTCTGGCCAAGAGCAACGCTGAGCTCGTGACCCTCGCTTGTGAGGCGGTGACCCGTCACGGCCGACGCGTCGCCACACCTGCGGAGGCGAGATCGGCACTGAGGATCGCGCGGTAGATCACACGATCAGCCGTCCCCGTCGCGCCGCGATCCCGATCGCGACTTCGGCGCCGGCGTTGAATTCGAGGCGATCGGCCTCGATGCCGTCGCTGAAGATGACGCCGTTTTCGGGCATCAGCGAGCGGATGCGTAGTTGTCCTGAGGAGGTGAGGGAGCCGCAGACGAGACTCACTTGCGAGTTGCGGCTGGGAAACGGCTCGCGCACCGCGAAGCGCAGCTCCGGCGCGTCCCAGGGCAGGGCGGCGTAGGCGGTAGGCTCCGACGGCTGGCCGAACTGTCCTGCGATCGCGAACGAGCCGGTAACGATGCTCTTGAACCAGGCGGTCGAACCGAGTCCGGTCGACACGATGAGCCCGCTCGAAGACTGCCGCTCCTTCGTCTCGCCGGTCGCAATCTCGTAGATCGCGGAGGTGTGCGTGCGGGCGCCGATGAAGAGGTCGTTCACGGCATGGAGCACCTGACCATTGGAGAGCCGGGCCTCTGCCATCGTCACCGCCTGGCTGTCGCGCTCCTCAGCGGCGACCTCGGGCAGGAGCTTTGCAAGGTCGCGCGGCGCGAAGGGCAGGAGAATGCCGTCGTAGCGCGCGGAATCCGGGTTGAGCCCGATCAGCGGATGGTCGTCGAGATATTTCATGGTGTTGGCGACGACGCCGTCCTGGCCGAGTGCGACCACGATGTCGGAGGGCGCGAAGATGAAGTTCGGCAAGAAGCTGCGCTCGATCACCTGGTAGCGGCCCCATTGCTCCAGCACTTGCAACGAGAGGTGATGCTGCGCGCGATAAACCTCGTGCTCGCGCTCATAGTCGGAGAAGTCGGCGCCGAGATGCTCGACATAGAAGCGCGCCTGCGCCGCCGTCAGGTAACGCGCGACCAGGTCCTCCAGCCTGGTCTTGCGCGTCACCAGCACGATCTTGCGGTCATTGCCGGCGGGCATTGGCGGCCTCCATCGCCCTGGGCTTCTCCATCAACTGGCTGAGCAGGTCCGGCGAGACGTTGAGCTGGCCGATCTTTTCCGCCTTCTCGGCAATGCCGGTGAAGGCCTGCGCGATGAGCTGGCCCGGCTGCATTCCGGCAGAGGCAAGCGCCTGAATCACGCGGGTATCGACGCCCTCAAAAATCTTCATCAGTGCGCCGACGCGATAGGCCTCGGCGTCGGCCAGCGTGCGGGTGTTCTCGGCGTTGAGGCCGACGAAGTCCTTGCGCTTGCCTTCGAGGGCGATGTCCGCGACCATGCTGGCCTGGCGCAGTTCGTTCTTCTTGGCGGCGACGCTGGCTTCCGCGTCCATCTGGGTTTCGCGGATCGAGCGTTTCTTCTGCTCGACCGCGATCTCGGTATCGAGCTCGCTCTCGCGGATGGCACGCTCCTGCTCGACCGCAAAATTGCGGCGCGCGAAGATCGCTTCGTCCGCGTTCTTCAGGATCGCCTCGCGCGCTTCGGCCTCCAGCGCCTTGGCCGTGTCCGGCGTCGGCTTGATGCCGCGGATGGAGACGCCGAGGATTTCGAGGCCGAGCGAGGCGATGTCGGCGCGGGCCCGCAAGCCGGTCGCGATGATGTCGGCGATGCGGTCGGAGGCCTGCAGGGCTTCCCTCAAGGTCAGCTCCTTCACTGCCTGCTGGGCCAGCACCTCGACCGTGCCGAGGATGCGCTGCGGCAGCTTCTCCGGGTCGTCGGTCTCATAGGTCTTGCCGTCGCTCTTCAGCGTGAAGTCGAGCATCGAGGCCGCTTTCTTCGGCTCGCAGACGCGATATGTGACGTGGCCCTGGACGGTGAGGGTCTGAAAGTCGCGGGCGATCTGCTGGAAGATGAAGGAAGCGTCGCGGCTGCCGATGGGGACGGCGACGAGCGAGGTGGCCGGCGCGTAGTAGAACGCGGATAGTCCGGCGCCCTCGGCGACAACGGCGCCGGCGCGGTACTTCATGAGATAGGTGGTGGGCTGGGCCTTGATGAACCTGACGCCGAACATGGTATTCTCCCAATAAGTTGGTCTGAACAACTAAGTAAGTTGCACTGTACAACTAAGTCGGTTACTGTCAAGCGGCAGGAGAGGGAGGTCACAATGGCGCCGAAAGATCAGGCCCAGGACATTGAAAGTTCGGGACAATTGGATTTCCCGCGACCGCTGGCCACGGTCGACGTGGTGATCTTCGCGATCCGGAACGAAGGCCTCCACGTCCTTCTGGTGCAGCGGCCGGCCGGCGCTGGCGAGCCGTTCCCGCTCGCCTTCGCGCTGCCGGGCGGCTTCGTCGATATCGCCAAGGACCGCGATCTGGAGGCCTGCGCGGTGCGCAAGCTGAAGGAGAAGACCGGCGTGACCAGCCCCTATCTCGAGCAGCTCGGAAGCTGGGGCAGCGCGATCCGCGATCCGCGTGGCTGGTCGGCGACGCACGCCTATTTCGCCCTGATGCCGGAGGAGGCGGGTCGGGCCGCGCTCGCACCCGACGCGCAATGGTTTCCGATCGTCGCCGGCAGGATCAAGCCGAAGCTCGCCTTCGACCACGGCGAGATCCTCACTGCGGCCGTCGAACGCCTGCGCAACAAGGTCGAATACACCTCGCTGCCGGCCTACCTGATGCCGGCGGAATTCACGCTGCCCGATCTTCAGCGGGTCTACGAGATCGTGCTGGACCGTCCCTTGGAGAAGAGCGCCTTCCGCACGCGGATTCTCGCAGCCGACATGATCGAGCCGATCGCCAAGATGCGGCGTGGCCCGAACCGGCCGGCGCAGCTCTATCGCCTGAAGAAGGGCAGGGAGCCGGTGTATTTCGTGCGCACGTTCAATCCGCCGGAGTGAGCGGTCTTACGCGAACTGGCTAGGTCGCGGCGGTTCCGGTGGATCGACGACGAACCCTTCGCAGATGATGAGGCCGTTGATCAGCCTGAACTCTAGCCTGTCGTAGCCCGGCATCGTCTCGCCGGGCTTCGGCGGCAGCAGCGCGATGCGACCTTGAATGCACAGCACGGACTGTCCAGTGCCACGCCACATCCTGATCCCGGTTTCCTTCCAGCGCCTGCGAATAAGCGTCTCCCGATCACAGGGATCGTCGGATTTCGTGACGGCGGCCGGGGCGATGTCGGCTCTGGCGATGACAGCCTCGACTGGGGCCGCTTCGGCGGCATCGGTCTCGACGAGGTCGCGTTGAACCACGTTCGTCTCGACAGCGATGGCTTCGGAAGTCTCTGCGGCATCGGAATCGACCGCGTCGGTCTCGAAAGTTTCGATCAGCGTCGGGGCAGCCTCGACTGCCTCGGGCTCAAGCACATCGGGCCGATCGGCGTCGCTCTCGGCCTTGGCTTCAAAAGGCGCCGTCTCAATCGCGTCGACCTCGATAATGTCGGCCTCGGCAGCATCGAGCGGGAGAACGCCGGACCCGGTAGCAACAGCCTTACATGAGTCCTCTGATGGCGCGACATGCGCCGTAACGTCGTCGGCGCCAAGCGCGACGGTTTCGATTGTCTCGGTCTCAGCCGCGTCAGCCTCGGCGCTTTCGATTGCGACGAAAGGCGTCTGAGCAGATTCGATTTCAGCTATCTCGGCCTCAACGGGAAGCTCATCGCTTTCAACGGCCTCGATCTCACTCCGGGAGAGATCGTCGGACGTGATTGCAGAGGAGACAGCATCGCGGTTGCTCGTCGTGACCGGCTCATCTGCATCGATCTCGGCAGCGCCAGTCTCCGCTGTTGCGGTCTCTGCGACATCCGTCGCAGGAGCCTCCATTTCCTCAGCTTCGACCGTGTCGGTCTCGACGGGCTCGGCCGCCGCGGCCTCGGTTCCATCGGGAGCCGCCTGCACGGTGTCGGGTTCAACCGTTTCCGTCTCGATCGCGCCGCGCGCAACGTCGTCCTTCGTGAGGTCCGCAGCCGGTGCCTGAAACTCGCTGACGACAAGCGGTTCGTCGTTCGTTCGACCACGCAGCAGCGACTTGAATTTCGCCAACGCAAATTCAACCGCCGGGATACGGCGCAGCGCTATCGCCAGTCTCGTGAGGACTGGGAGCTGTTTGGGAGCATACTCGGCGTGAGACATCAGTGATTCTCGAAACGAGCAAGAGTTGCCCGCGACGCGCGGGGCTGTCAAATCGCGCTGATGGCCGTTGTCGTCATGTCAATGGCATTGTGGCGGATAGGGTCATACCGCGTTCGCAGTGCAGCGTGGGGTGGAGATGGTGTATCCGGAAATGACCGGATCGGTCGGATCCGGCCCTGGGGCGGAATGCGTCGCTTGAAATTCGATACGAAGCTGATTGGCGTCATGGCGGTGCTCGCCGTCACCCAACTCGTCGGATGGGGGACGATCGGGCTTCCCGCCATCGTCGGCCGCGATCTCGCAGCCGATCTCAATATGAGCCTTCCGGCGGTATTCGCGGGAACGTCGGTTCTGTACGTGGCGATGGGGCTGTGCGCGCCCTGGCTCGCAAAGTCCTTCACGCGGCATGGCGTGCACCGTGTGATGATGGTGGGCACGCTGGTGACCGCGCCGGGCTTTGTGCTGCTGTCCTTCGCGCAGGAGTCGATACTTTATTTCGCGTCGTGGATCATTCTCGGTGTGGCCGGCAGCGCCACGCTCTCGACCGGCGCCTACATCATGCTGAACGAGGTTGCCGGCCGGCGCGCAAAGAGCGCGATCGGCGCGCTGATGCTGGTGACCGGCCTTTCCAACAGCCTCTTCTGGCCCGCGACGTCGTTCCTGAGCAGCCTCGTCGGCTGGCGCGGAACGTGTCTGATCTATGCGGCCATGATGGTCGTCGTCTGCTTGCCGCTCCTTGCCTTCGGTGCACCGCGCCGGCGCAAGGCGAGCGAGGAGGTCACCGCGAAGGCGCGAGACGTGCCGCCGTCTCCGGTGCCCAGGCGCACCTTCCATCTCGTGGTATCAGCGGTCGCGCTCAACGCCTTCGTGAACTTCGGCTTGAGCGCCGTCTTCATCGAGCTCCTGAAGGCCGAGGGGCTCTCGCCGGCGGAGGCCGTCGGCTTCGGCTCCATGCTGGGCGTGATCCAGGTCAGCGCGCGCGGCATCGATTTCCTCGGCGGCGGACGCTGGGACGGCATCACGACCGGGCTGGTCGCGGGCACGGCGCTGCCGCTTGCCATGCTGCTTCTGATGGCCGGCAACGGCGCATATTGGGTCGTTACGCTCTTCATCCTGCTCTATGGCCTCGGCAGCGGCGCGATGGCGGTGGCGCGGGCGACGATCCCGCTCGTCTTCTACGACCAGACCGAATTCGCCAAGGCGATGTCGATGATCGCCATGCCGGTCAACCTCGCCGCCGCCGTGTCGCCGCCGATTCTCGCAGCCCTGCTGGTCCACTTCGGCAGTCGCGGCCTGCTCGGCCTGACCATGCTCTGCTCATGCGCAACGGTGTTGATCCTGATCGCTCTTGGCCGCCGCCGGCCACGGGCCGCGACGGCTGCCGCGGCGTGATGTCGTAAGACGAGCCTACGATGGTGGCATGCCGCCAGTGCAGGACTCGCGGGCTCGAAATAGTGTATCCGCAGGGAGCGCGGCCCGGCCTCGGCCGCCGCGCCAACACCAGTTCCCGGAGGAAACCTTATGTCGGCCTTGCCGCTCTCAGGCATCAAGATCCTTGACCTTACGCGCGTGCTCGCCGGGCCCTTGTCGGCCCAGATGCTCGGCGATCTCGGCGCGGAGGTGATCAAGATCGAGCGGCCCGGCACCGGCGACGACGCGCGCGCCTTCGGCCCGCCTTATCTCGCTGACCCCGAAGGCAAGCAGAACAACAACAACTCCTTCTACCTCTGCGCCAATCGCAACAAGAAGTCGGTCACCGTCAACATCGCCAAGCCGGAAGGGCAGGCGATCATTCGCGAGCTCGCCAAGGACGTCGACGTCTTCATGGAGAACTACAAGGTCGGCGATCTCAAGCGCTATGGCCTCGATTACGAGACGATGAAGGCGATCAACCCCGGCATCATCTACTGCTCGGTGACCGGTTTCGGCCAGACCGGACCCTACGCCCCGCGCGCCGGCTATGATGCGATCCTGCAGGCGATGGGCGGCCTGATGAGCGTCACCGGCCATATCGACGGCGAGCCCGGCGAGGGCCCGATGAAGGTCGGCCCGTCGATCGTCGATTACATGACCGGCATGAACACCTCGATCGGAATTCTCTCGGCGCTCTACCATCGCGACGTCAATGGTGGGGAAGGACAGCACATCGACGTCTGCCTGTTCGATACCGTCATCGCATCGTTGTCGCACTGGCTACAGATCTACCTCGTCAACGGCAAGACACCGCCGCGCCGCGGCACCTGGGGCAATGGTGGCATGCCGGCCGGCGTATTCCGCTGCACCGACGGCGAACTGATGCTGGTGGTCGGCAATGACGGTCAGTTCCAGCGGACATGCGCCGTGCTGGGTGAGCCCAAGCTTGCGAGCGACAAGCGCTTCATCAAGAACAACGACCGCGTCGTGCACGGCAAGGAGATCATGGCGATCTTCGCTGGTCTGTTCCTGAAGAAGCCGGTGGTCTACTGGCTGGAAAAGCTGGAGGAGGCCGGCGTGCCGTCAGGTCCGATCAACAATTTCGAGCAGGTGTTTGGCGATCCGCACGTCCAGTCGCGTGGCATGCGGGTGAAGGTCAACCATAAGTTCGAGCCCGAACTGTCGCTGATCCGCAACGCGCTGACGTTCTCGGAGACCCCCGTGACGGACTATCGCGCGCCGCCGCTGCTTGGGGAGCACACGCAGGAGGTTCTCGGCGAACAACTCGGGTATGATCCTGGGAAAATCGAGGCCTTGAAGAAGCAGGGCGTGATCTAGCAGCGATCTCCCTTCACCTCTCCCCGGCGGGGAGAGGTCGATTTGCTCCTCGCGATGCGAAGCATCGTCGAGTGCAAATCGGGTGAGGGGCTCAGGTCTCACCAGAGTGCGTAACCCCCACCGGGCGCCGTAGCCGATGCAAGCATCGGCGTCTTCTTGGAACGGCGGCCAGAGGCCGCCTATGCCGACCTCTCCAGATGGGAGAGGTGAAGGAGAATCGATGACCACCGGCAAAACCATCATCACCTGCGCGATCACCGGCAATCTCACGAAGCCCGAGCAATCGCCATATCTTCCGATCACGCCCGAGCAGATCGCGACATCCGCGCTGGAAGCGGCAGAAGCCGGCGCAGCGATCGCCCATATCCACGTGCGCGATCCCGCGACCGGGCGTCCGTCGATGTCGATCGATCTCTACCGCGAGGTCATCGAGCGCATCCGCGCCCGCAACAAGAGCCTGGTCATCAATCTCACCACCGGGCCAGGCGGACGTTATGTTCCCTCGCACGACGATCCCCGTATCGCCGGCCCTGGCACGACTCTGGTCCAGCCGGAAAAGCGCGTCGAGCATATCGAGCTGCTCAGGCCCGACATCTGCACGCTCGATCTCAACACCATGAACTCCGGCGGCGAGGTCGTAATCAACACCCCGCGCAACGTCCGCATCATGGCCGAGCGGATGAAGGCGGCCGGCGTGCTGCCGGAGATCGAGCTGTTTGATTCCGGCGACTGTCACCTCGCGCGCGATCTCCTTGCCGACGGCACGTTGAAAGGGCCGGGCCTGTTCTCCCTCGTGTTAGGGGTGAAGTACGGTTTCTCCGCCACGTCGGAGACGATGTTCTATGCCCGCAGTCTCTTGCCGCCGGGTGCGATCTGGTCCGGCTTCGGCATCGGCCGCGCCGAATTCCCGATGGTCGCGCAGGCCTATCTGCTCGGCGGCCACGTCCGAGTCGGCATGGAGGACAATCTCTTCATGTCCAAGGGTGTGCTGGCGAAGACAAATGCCGAGCTGGTCGCGCATGCGGCTGCGATCCTGAAGAGCCTCGGTGCGACAGTCGCGAGCTCGGACGACGCGCGCGCCATGCTCGGGCTCGCCTGACGCCCGCCGTCAGCCCCGCCGCGCGGGTCGATGTCATCTCGAGACAACTCTGTGCTGCTAGCCACGACGTTACGGCGAGGAAGGAGCGCGCCGCCAGTCGGAACTCTCGGCGCGCTTCACCGGCGAGTTCGCCGACGGCAATCAAAGCGATGCCGGAACCCGAACATTCCAGTGAACCGTTGAGAGACAACGGAAGGGTGAGGGGCCTTTCGTTCCATTGTCCACAGATGATCCGTAGTTGCCCCGGCTTTCGTCGCAATCCGGACTCGTATTCGATCTCTTCATCTGACGAACTGATGTCCGGCAGGGAGGATTCGAATGTCCTACACGATCGGCTATCAAGTGAAGAACCAGAAGGCTGTCCTGGCGACCGAGGCGGCGACGGCCAACCAGGCCGTGGCGATCGTCGCAGCGCTGCAAAAGTCGGCTGAGGAAATCAAGTTCATCCGCTCGCCGCAGGAAGGCGACATGGGCATCGAAATGCTGCTGCTGCTCGCCAAGGAAGAAGCCGAGGAGATGCCACAGAGGATGTAGTCAGCGGGAAGCTCGCGAGCACGCTTCGATCTTGAGCGAAACGTCGCAGCCTTGAGATGATGTAGGCTGCTGCCGTTACGTTTACAGACGAAGGTAACCGCCCATGAAACGCGAAACGCTTCGCGTCGAGCCGATCTCGACCTTTCTCGACCGCTGGAAGGCGCCGGCCTCACCGGTGACGCGCGCCGGCAGCATGATATTCGTGTCGGGGCTGCCGCCGCTCGATCCCCAGACAGGGGAGATCGCAGCGGCTTCGATCGAGCGGCAGAGCGAGCTCGTCATGGAGCAGATGAAGCTCTGCCTCGAGGCCGCCGGCGCCGGCCTCGACAATGTCATGAAGTGCAACGTCTATTGCACGTCGGCGAAGCATTTTGCGACTTTCAACGGCGTCTACGCCCGCTACTTCCCGGAGCAACCGCCGGCGCGGATATTCGTCTGCATTCCCGAATGGACCGGGCCGTTCGACATCGAGATCGACTGCATCGCGATGATGTAACGGGGCTTAGCGCGCAGCGACCTTCGCGGGCGCCTTGCTCCCCGCCTTGCCGGTGGTCAGCCCCATCACCGCCATCCTCACCACGCGCTCGATGATGCCCTCGACGTCGTCGAGGTCGCATTTGCCGTCCGACAGCTTGGTCAGCCGCTCGCTTTCGCGAATGGTGTGGTGCGCCATGGCCAGAGCGAAGTGCAGGCCCCAATAGATCTCCTCATCACTGCGGTCGGGCAGCGCGCGGCGCATCGCGGCGGCGAATTTCCGCAAGTGGTCGATCTCGCGGTTCTTGATGCGGCGGATCGGCGGCACCGATTCAATGGAGGCGCGGATCATGAACCGCGCCGCGGTGGAACGCTGGTTCGCCGGCCCCAGGCAGCCGTGCAGGGTCGGGCCTACCAGGGCGCGCAGGATCATTTCGATCGGCGCGCGGCCGCCGCCTTGGTCTTCCGCTGCCTTGAGTTCCGCCAGCCGCTCGCGATTGAGCGCGATGCTCCGCGTCACGAACAACTCGGCGATCAATTCGTCCTTCGAGCCGAAATGGTAATTCACGGCAGCCAGGTTGACGTTGGCCTCGGCGACGATGTCGCGCAGCGTCACGTCGCCGAAGCCACGGTCGGCGTAGAGCCGCTCGGCGGCGGCGAGAATGGCAGATCTGGTCTGATCACTGGCCATGGCTGAGAGCCTTTTCTCGTCATTCAGGGGCGCGACGAAGTCGCGAACCCGGAATTTCGCGCCACAACTTCCGGATTCCGGGTTCAGCCCTGCGGGCTGCCCCGGAATGACGGCGAGGGGCGCGCGCCGGAGGGAGTTGCAATTCAAACAGTTGTATGAAACTATCGTTTGAAGGCTGGGAAAAGTCAATCCGCAATCGGGAGCCGTTCGCAATTGCGACCCTGGGGTTCCCAGGCGCTCCGCAAGGTGCTTGCGGGCCGCGCGAGGCGGGAGGACAGTCCGGCAAAAAGATCGTTCAAAGAGAGAAACGAGGAGCGTCCCATGGACTTCGACATGTCCCCCAAGCAGAAGGAATGGCTCGAACGCGTGCAGTCCTTCATGACCAAGCACGTGCGCCCCGCTGTTCCCGTCTACAATCAGCAGGATCACAGCGGCGAGCGCTGGAAGGTCATTCCGGTGCTGGAGGATCTGAAGAAGAAGGCCAAGGCCGAAGGCCTCTGGAACATGTTCCTGCCGCCGTCCAAGGAGCATGACGACGACGAATTTCACGGCGCGGGATTGACCAATCTCGAATACGCGTTGCTGTCGGAGCAGATGGGCCACATCTCCTGGGCCTCGGAAGTGTTCAACTGCTCGGCTCCCGACACCGGCAACATGGAAGTGCTGTTCCGCTACGGCACCAAGGAGCAGAAGCGCAAATGGCTGCGTCCGCTGATGGACGGCGAAATCCGCTCCGCCTTCCTGATGACGGAGCCGGCGGTTGCCTCGTCGGATGCCACCAACATCGAGACCCGCATCGATCGCGACGGTGATCACTACGTCATCAACGGCCGCAAATGGTGGTCGTCCGGCGTCGGCGATCCCCGCTGCAAGATCGCGATCCTGATGGGCAAGACCGATATCAACGCCGCCAAGCATCAGCAGCAGTCGCAGATCCTGGTGCCGCTCGACACGCCCGGCATCAAGGTCGAGAAGATGCTGCCGGTGTTCGGCTTCGACGACGCGCCGCACGGCCATGCGCAGGTTCTGCTGGAGAACGTCCGCGTTCCCGCTTCGAACCTGCTGCTCGGCGAGGGTCGTGGCTTCGAGATCGCGCAGGGCCGCCTTGGCCCCGGCCGCATCCATCACTGCATGCGCACCATCGGCAAGGCCGAGGAGGCGCTGGAGAAGATGGTGAAGCGGCTGATGTCGCGCACCGCGTTCGGAAAGAAGATCATCGAGCACTCGGTGTGGGAGCAGCGCATTGGCGAGGCCCGCACCGACATCGAGATGAACCGCCTCTTGTGCCTCAAGGCCGCCGACATGATGGACAAGGTCGGCAACAAGACCGCGCAGCTCGAGATCGCCATGATCAAGGTCGCAGCTCCCAACATGGCGCTGAAGATCATCGACCAGGCGATCCAGGCCTTTGGCGGCGCGGGCGTCTCGGATGAAGCCGGTCTTGCCAAGGACTATGCGGGCATCCGCACGCTCCGCCTCGCCGATGGTCCGGACGAGGTGCACAATCGCGCCATTGCCAGACTTGAAATCCGGAAGTATGCAAACTCTCCCAAGCACTAAAAGGGAGTGCCCGGCGGCGTTCCCGAATAAGATCGAGAAGACCGTGAGGGAGCGTCATCGTGGCTGACGGCGTCAGGAAAGACGAGGAGTTCTCGGGCACCAAGCCCGTCGAGGAGCGGCATCGTTTCGATGAGCTGCGCCTCGAGACCTGGATGCGCGAGAACGTCGAAGGCTATCAGGGCCCGCTGGTCGTCCTGCAATTCAAGGGCGGCCAGTCCAACCCGACCTACCGGCTCGATACGCCCGGCCGTTCCTACGTGATGCGCCGAAAACCATTCGGCAAACTGTTGCCGTCGGCGCATGCGGTCGATCGAGAATATCGCGTCATCGCAGCGCTCGGAAAGCAGGGCTTTCTGGTCGCGAAAGCCTATGCGCTCTGCCAGGACGACGGCATCATCGGCGCTGCCTTCTACATCATGTCGATGGAGGAGGGCCGGGTGTTCTGGGATCCGACGCTGCCGAGCCAGACGCCGGACGCGCGTCGACGAATCTTCACCAGCAAGATCGAGACGCTGGCGAAGCTGCACATGTTCGATCCCGCGGCGATCGGCCTTGGCGACTTCGGCAAGCCCGGCAATTATTTCGCGCGGCAGATCGATCGCTGGACCAAGCAGTACCGGGCCTCCGAGACCCAGCACATTCCGGAGTTCGAGAAGGTCGCCGAATGGCTGCCGCGCACCGTGCCGGAGCAGGCGCGCGTCTCGATCGTCCATGGCGACTATCGCCTCGACAACATGATTTTCCACGCGACGGAACCGCGCGTGCAGGCCGTGCTGGATTGGGAACTGTCGACGCTCGGCGATCCCATGGCCGACTTCACCTATCTGTTGATGCAGTGGATCATGCCGGGGCTTGAAGGCGCCGACATCAAGGCGCTGAACATTCCGAGCCTGGAAGAAGCGGCGCAGATCTACTGCAACGCGACCGGGATGAGCGTGCCTGATCTCAACTGGTACTTCTCGTACAATCTCTTCCGCCTCGCGGGCATCACGCAGGGAATCGCGGGTCGAATCCGCGACGGCACCGCCGCGAATGCAAAAGCGCTCGAATCCGCCAAGCGCACCGTGCCGCTGTCGAAGGCATCATGGGAGTACGCGCAGAAGGCGGGCGCGGTTTAGGGAACGCCAGACGAAATAAGAGGCGCGATTCGATTGAGCCGCGCTTTTTTCTTTTGTTGTTGTGATTCGCGAACGTTCGGGCATTCTCCGTCATTGCGAGCGAAGCGAAGCAATCCAGGAATGTATCCGCGGCGACGGTCTGGATTGCTTCGTCGCTCCGCTCCTCGCAATGACGAGTTTGTTGAAACCCGTCCAGCTCTCGTAGGGTGGGCAAAGGCGCGTCAGCGTCGTGCCCACCGCTTATACGTACACAGAAGTGGTGGGCACGCTTCGCTTTGCCCACCCTACGCACTGGCCGCGACCGGAGCCGAGGCGCAGACGGGCACGCTTCCGCCCTCGCTCTTCGAGCTACGGCGGACAAGTCGCTTTGCCCTCTGCGACTTGCCGGTTGCGAGTCGGCGCTTCGTCCCTATCTCCTTCAACAGGAGACGGTCATGATCCAGCAACTGCGCATCTACGAGATTTTTGAGAAGAACAAGACTGCGTTTCACGCCCGGTTTCGCGATCACGCCGCGCGCATCATGCGAAGTAAATACGGCTTCCAGATCGTGGCGATGTGGGAAACCAGGCTCGGCGACAGAACTGAGTTCGCCTATCTGCTGGAGTGGCCGGACGAAGCGACCAAGGCTGCCGCCTGGGCTGCCTTCATGGCGGACACCGAGTGGTCCGAGATCAAGCGCGTGACGCACGCCGAGCATGGGCTGATGGTCGGCCAGATCGAGGATCGGCTGCTTGCGCCGGTGGATTATTCACCGTCACAAAGCTTGTTGCGTTAGCGGCGCGCGGCGCAAGTATCGTAGCCCGGGTGAGCGCAGCGATACCCGGGGAATTGATCCCGCTTGTCGCTTCGCTTATGCGGGCTACGCTGCGCCAGTTACGCCCCCATTTTCGCGCAATGCGCGATCAGCTTTTCGACAAACTTACCGCACTTCTCGAGCTCCGACATCTCCACGAACTCGTCCGGCGTGTGCGCCTGGGCGATCGAACCCGGGCCGATCACCACCGAGGGGATATCGGCCATGCTGGCAAACAGGCTCGCTTCGGTGCCGAAGGCAACCTTGGCATGGTCGTTGCGGCCGGCGAGCTTTTTGGCGAGCGTGACGATGGTGTCGTCGGCCCGGATGTCGAGTGCGGGATAGTCGAGAATCTCCGCGAAATCGATGCCGCACTCGGGATGCCGCTTCTTCATCGCCGGCTCGATCTCCGCCTTGGCCCAGGCGACGATCGCGTCCGTCACCTCTCGCGACTCAGTGATGCCAAGCCCACGGCACTCGAACTCCACGGTGCAGGTATCCGGCACGATGTTGAGTGCGGCGCCGCCATGCACGATGCTGGTGAGCAGCGTCGCGTGTGGGACGTCGTAGAGGCTGTCCTGCTCCGCCTTTGCGGCAAGCGCGACGGCGCGGCGGCGGATCTCGGTGATCAGCTCGGCCGCATATTCGATGGCGTTGACGCCGTCGGGCGCTATCGAGGAGTGGCGGGCGAGACCCTTGAAGGTCGCGCGCACGCCGTGCTTGCCCTTGTGGCCGATGATGACCTTCATCTCGGTCGGCTCGCCGACGAAGCAGCCGAGCGGCGTGACGGGCTTCTTGGCAACTTCGCGCAGCATCGGCCGCACGCCGACGCAGCCGATCTCCTCGTCATAGGAGATCGCAAGATGGATCGGCGTTGTCAGCTTCGCCTCGACCATCTCTGGCACCATCGCAAGGCAGACCGCGACAAAGCCTTTCATGTCGGTGGTGCCGCGTCCGTAGAGACGGCCGTCACGCTCGATCAGCTTGAACGGATCGTGGGTCCATGTCTGGCCCACGACCGGCACCACGTCGGTATGCCCCGACAGCACGAAGCCGGGACGGTCGTTCGGGCCAATGGTGACCCAGAGCGAGGACTTCTGCCCGGTCTCGTCGACGATCCGCTGTCCGCTGATGCCGAGGGATGCGAGGTAGCTTTCGATGTAGGCGATCAGGGCAAGGTTGGAGCGATCGCTGACGGTATCGAAGGCAACGAGGTCGGCGAGCAGTTTGCGAATACGGTCGGGTCTTTGGCTTGTCATTGTCGGGTTCTTGGGAAGGGAGGATGGCAGCTCTGCCGCCTGCACGAACCATACCAACGGTGGCGCCCGTCGGGCAAATCACCTGCCGGTAGTCTGGGGCGATCCTACTTTGCATGGGGTTGTTTTCGAGAAAAAGACATCGCTTAGATGCTTGGTCTCGGCAATCGTAGGGTGGGCAAAGCGAAGCGTGCCCACCGCGTATGCTTCCTCGTGGAAAAAATGGTGGGCACGGCGCAAGTGCGCCTTTGCCCACCCTACACGCTCCGGCCGTGTCGTCGGAAGCATGGGCCGGCTCAACAGCGCATCGCTGTCGCGCAGCGTCCGGGGCACGAGAAAGCTAAACCGGCTTGCCCGTATACGGCATCGAGGCCGTGAGGCCACCGTCGACGGGGAAAGCCTGGCCGTTGACATACGACGCCTCGTCGCTTGCCAGGAACAAGCCCATCGCCGCGAGCTCGTGCGGTTGGCCGGGGCGCTTGAGCGGATTGAGCTGGCCGATCTTGTCGGCGGTACCGCGCTCCTTCGCACGGTCAAAGATCGGCTTTGTCATTCCGGTTTCGACGAGTCCGGGGCACACCGCGTTGATGCGCACACCGGTGCCGGAGAGCGAATAGGCTGTGGTCTGCACCAGGCTGATCACGCCGGCCTTGCTCGCGGCATAGGGATGACCGCTCGCACCAGCCTTGAGACCCGCGACCGATGCCGTCAGCACGATCGCGCCCGACTGCTGCTGCACCATGTGCGGCATCGCATACTTCACCGCGAGGAAGGGACCAATCAGGTTGACGCGCAGAACCTCCTGCCAATGCTCGACCGTCTGCTCGGCGAGCGGCACGAGCCCGCCGGAGACGCCGGCATTGGCCCAGATCACGTCGAGCCGGCCATGCGTCTTCACCGCCTTGTCGATGACGGCCATGACGTCCGTCTCGGAACCCGCATCAGCCATCACGGCCTCAGCGGTGCCGCCGGCACGCTTGATCTCCTCGACCGTCTCCTTCACGCCCTCGGTGCGATCGACCGCGATCAGTCTTGCGCCTTCTTTCGTGAATAGCAGCGAGGCCGCGCGGCCGATGCCGCTGCCCGCGCCGGTGATGATGACGGATTTGCCTTGCAGACGGCCCATGCGTTTCTCCCTTGTAGCTTTCACGCGACGCTTGCCGCGCGGCGGAATTTCAAACAGAATTTCAAACGGCAAAGTGTCTTGAGACACGTTCGCTACTCACGTACAGCGACATCAAACGGGATGGAAGGGTTTCGATGATGTCCGATTCCGACAGGTCCAAAGTCGTCACCACGCGGTGGTGGTGGGTCCGTCATGCGCCGGTGCGCAATGACGGCGGCAACATCTATGGTCAGAAGGATCTCGCCTGCGACACCAGCGACCTGGAGGTGTTCGAGGCGGTCGCAAAGATCCTGCCGCGCAATGCAGTCTGGTACTCGAGCAATCTGATGCGCACGCATCAGACGGCGGAGGCGATCTGGGCGGCCGGCTTTCCGAAGCCAGCCAGCATGACGTGGGAAGCGGATTTCGCCGAGCAGAATCTCGGCGACTGGCAGGGCATGAATCGTGCAGCCTTCGTCGCGAGCCGCCCCGCGGGCAGTAGCTGGTTCGCCGACATCAACGAGCCCGCGCCAGGAGGCGAGAGTTTCATGGATCTCTACAACCGCACTTGCCGCACGATCGAACGGATCAATCGCGAGCGGGCGGGGCAGGACGTGATCGCGGTTACGCATGGCGGCACGATCAAGGCGGCGCTGGGGCTTGCGCTCGGCGGCGAGCCTGAGAAGGGGCTCTCCTTCGATATCGATAATGTCTCGGTGACGCGGCTCGATCATTTCGCAACAGCAGAGCGCGTCGTCTGGCGCCTGCCGATGGTGAACCAGCAGCCGTGGATCGCGGACGACAGGCACAACGCGATGCACCAGCCTGCAGGGCCGGAAGTCAAGAAGCTCGCGTGAGCCATTGCCGCCGAGCGCGGCCGCGGCTCACGCATCAAACCAACGTCGTCAATTCTGGGAGAAAAACATGACCTTGTTCGACATGAAGGGAAAAGTCGCCGTCATCACGGGATCGACGCGCGGCATCGGGCTTGCGATCGCGGAGCGTATGGCCGAGCACGGCGCTAAGGTCGTGATCTCCTCGCGCAAGGCCGACGTCTGCGAGGAGGTCGCGAAGGGAATAGACGACAGGTTCGGCAAGGGGACCGCGGTAGCGATCGCGGCCAACATCTCCTCGAAGGAAAATCTGCAAAACCTCGTCGACGAGAGCAACCGCGCCTTCGGCAAGATCGACGTGCTGGTCTGCAACGCCGCCTCGAACCCTTATTACGGTCCGCTCGCCGGCATCTCCGACGATCAGTTCCGAAAGATCCTCGACAACAACATCGTCGCCAATAACTGGCTGATCTCGATGGTGGTGCCGCAGATGATCGAGCGCAAAGACGGTTCGGTCATCATCGTCTCCTCGATCGGCGGCCTCAAAGGGTCGACCATTCTCGGCGCCTACGCGATCTCCAAGGCTGCCGACATGCAGCTCGCGCGCAATCTGGCCTGCGAATACGGCAAGCACAACATCCGCGTGAACTGCATCGCGCCCGGCCTGATCAAGACCGATTTCGCCAAGGCACTGTGGGACAATCCGGAGAACCTGAAGGCCTCGACCTCGCGCTCGCCGCTCCTGCGCATCGGCATCCCCGACGAGATCGCGGGCGCTGCCGTGTTCCTTGGATCGAAGGCCGGCGACTTCATGACCGGCCAGACCATGGTCATCGACGGCGGCGCGACGATTAGTTGACGCGTTCGCGTGCGGAAGTGGGAAAAGGCAAGCAAGCCGCCCTCACTCAGTCATCGTCCGCGAAGGCGGACGATCCAGTACTCCGCGGCGGTGGTTGGGTAAACCAACTCCAGCCGCGGAGTACTGGATGCCCCGCGTTCGCGAGGCATGACACCGAGGATGTTGCGGCAGCGTCGGCTCACTCCACCGCCGCATACACGAGATTTCGCACCAACGTCCGCGTGTAGTCGCGCTGGCCCGGGCCCTGCGTCATGAACACTGCGATCAAATCCTCCTTCGGGTCGATCCAGAACAAGGTGCCGGCGATGCCGCTCCAGAAGAACTGACCGACGCTGCCAGGGAAGGGCGCGATGCCGGCGTCCCTGCGTACGGCGAAGCCGAGGCCGAAACCGTGACCGGGTGCGAGCAGCGTACCATTGACCTTCACGCTTGCACCGAGGTGATCGGAGGCCATCAGCTCCAGCGTCTTGGGGCCGATGATGCGCGCGCCGTCCAGTGTGCCGCCGTTGCGCAGCATCATCGCGAAGCGGGCGTAGTCCATTGTGGTCGAGACCAGACCGCCGCCGCCGGACTCCATCGCCGGCCGCTCCAGCATGTTGAAGAGGACGATCTTGTCGCCGGTCCAGGGATCAGCGGGGAAGGGCTCGGCGAGGCGGGCTGCGTTGGCCTCGCCGGTCGAGAAACCGGTCTCGGTCAACTGAAGGGGGCCGAGGATACGTTCGCCCAGGAAGGCGCCAAGTGACTTGCCGCTGACGACCTCGATGATGCGACCAAGAATGTCGGTCGAGCGGCTGTAGTTGAACTCCGCGCCGGGCTGGCAGACCAGCGGGAAGCTCGCGACCAGGGCGGCGTGCTCGGCGTTGGAGATCTTGCGGCTTCGGACACGGGACTCCTGATAGAGCTTGTGCACTGGGCCGTCGCCCTGGTGCTCGTAGGTGATGCCGGAGGTGTGGCGGAGCAGATCCTGGACCGTGATCGGCCGGTGGGCCGAAACCAGCTCGAGCTTGCCACCGCTGACGACGCCGACCTGCGGGTTGGCGAATTCGGGGATGTACTTGGCGAGGGGATCGCCGAGCAGGACATGGCCGTCCTCGACCAGCGTCATGATGCCGACCGACACGATCGGCTTCGTCATCGAGAAGATGCGGAAGATCGAATCACGCGCCATCGGCACTGTGGCGGCAGGAGTCTGTCGGCCGAGCGCCTCGAACCAGCCGACCTGGCCACGGCGGGCCACCAGCACGGTCGCGCCGGGAACGGTTCCCTTGTCGATCTCGCGCCTGAAGGCATCCGACATCGCCTGGAGGCGGGGGCGCGACAGACCCAGCGTTTCGGGCCTCGCCTCCGGCAAAGGCGGGGTTTGAACGGCGATCTTCGGCTTCGAGGCGGTTTGAGCGCTCATTGTCACGTCCGGGTTGTTGTTCTGGTTCAGGATGAACTGTGACCCGGAAGGCGCGGTGTGAACAAGCGCCTCGCTTGCGCTTCTCCCTTGCAAACCGGCCGCCCCCTGTGCTTGAAAGCGGCCTGACCCGTGGTGACGCAGGTCCGTAGGAGTGTAGCTCAATTGGTAGAGCACCGGTCTCCAAAACCGGGGGTCGCAGGTTCGAGCCCTGCCACTCCTGCCATCAAATCAATAACTTAGATGGCACAAACTGAGAACGTGTTTGGGACTTGGACCCAACTTGGACCCAAGCGCATCCTAGACCGTGCCCTTCGAAAGGCTGGCGATAGTTTCTGCCACCTTGGCATCGGCCTTCTTGGTCCACCGCGCGTATGACCGGAGCAGGGTGACCGGATCATGCCCGGCCCGCTTTGCTACGACGTGCACCGGCTCGCCCTTGTCGAGCAGGATGGTCAGGTGGCTGGCTCTGATCCAATGGAACTTGACGTTTAAGCCCAGCCCTTTCGCATGCCGCCGGAAGGTCCGGGTAACGGCATGACCATCCCGCAGCTTGGTCAGGTCGGACAAATCCTCGCCGGGGAAGAGCAGAGCGCCATCCGGCAGCTTGATAAGGCCGAGGTCAACCTCGGCACCACCCGGGACACCGGCTACAAGCCGTTTAATCAGGTCACGATAGGCCAGCAGCCGCTCGCTGAGGTCGACATCGATGGAGATCGTGCGCCTGCCACGGGCCGTCTTTGGCTCTTTGACGTGCCTTCCGTGCTCGATGGTCTCCTCCACCGACCGGGTGATGGTCATGGTCTTGGCATCGAAGTCGAGATCCGACCAGCGCAGCGCAATGATCTCGTTTCTTCTCGCCCCCGTGCAGGCGGCAATGTCGACGATGTGCTCCAGCGGATGGCCGCGAAAGCCCCGAACAAGCGTCGCCAGCTCCTGCTCATTTAGGACGGTGATATCGTCCGTGTCGCCTGGGTTCGGTGCCTCGGCGTCATCGGCCGGATTGCTGACAAGCATCTTCTTCTTGACCGCAGAGGCGAGGCAGGGCCGCAAGGCATTGTGGATATGAAGGACCGTGCGCACCGCGAGCTTCTGCTCCAGCTCGATGTAGAGATCGTCGATCATGGTGCCGGTGAGCTTCTGAAGGGCGAGGGTGCCATATTTGGCTTTGACGTGATCGAGTAGCTGCCTGTAACGCTCTTGGGTCCGCGGATTGACCAGCCCGCGCTTGCGCTTGGCTTTCTGGTTGGCATCGCCCGTTAGATCGCGCTTGAGCAGTTGGAGCCATTGGTCGATCCAGACGCTGACAGTGATGCGATCGCGCGCGACATGGGTCCCATCATCGCCGGACTTTAGTAGCTTACGCAGTTCTTTGCGGGCTTCCGTCAACGTGCCGTGAAAGGCCTTGCTATAGCGCTTTCCCCTGACACGGTATCGAAGCCGGAAAACGTTCTCGCCGCGCTGATCAATGCCGCCGTCGCCGTGTGATCGCTTGGTCATGTTGTCTCCTGGTTGCCTCTCCGCAGTTCGTATTCAATCCTTTTGATGATGTTCGACCAAAGGGTTGCATGAACTTCCATTCGATCGGGATATACTGACATGCGCCCGAATTGGCTTTGTTCTGGGTCTCGTATCTTTTCCCCTTCGTCCTCGCGGTAGTAGAAGATTTGAGCCGATAAAGATTCCCTGTGGACGGTAATCCTCGCAGTCCGACCGGCCAACCGCCGCGCGCCCAAGATCGCAGCAACGGCATCAACAAAGTGCGTTTTGCCCGTTAGCTTGCAGCGGCCGCCGCCTTTGTCCTGCGCAAACCGGTGTCGTGCCTGCGCCAATTTGTGAACGCGAATGTCAGTTTCTGACAAGTTGTCCGTAACCATCACCGCTGTGAGCAGAATCGCTACCGTCTCCGGAGTGGCAGCCAACCCATGGCCTCGGCCTTTAGTGGGTTCCGGCAACATTCCCATCCTGACGAGAGCGCGCTGCCGCTCATAGAGGGCAGCAGGGCTTGATCCGACGATTGGTGCGAGCGTTTCGCAAAATGCCTTAAGACTGATCATGGCGAGGCGCCACTTAGCACATTAAGTGGTGGTTGCACAATCATCATTGACAGAAATCAACAGTCCAGGCTATGAGTGGTAAATGACCACTCTAGAGGATTCGATGACCCAAATTCCCGATGACAAGCGTCTTGTTCTGGAAGTACCTGAGGCGGGCGAAATGCTCGGCCTCAATCGCAACGCAGCCTATGCGGCAGCCAAGCGCGGCGACATCCCCACAATCAGGATCGGCAAGCTGATCCGGGTACCGAAGGCAGCGTTTCATGCGATGCTCGAGCGGGCAGGGGTGAAATGAGCGCAGTCATTGTGCCGTTTCCGATCGCCCGCCGCCGGACCTACATTACCCGGCAAGCGGAGCATGTGACCTATCTGAACCCACGCGCGGGTGCACGCTACCTCGAGTATCAGCTAGAGGTGCAGGCCGCTGCGATGCGCCGGCGTGGTGTCGCCGAAGATCTCATTGCCTGTGAACTCCGGTGCATGGAGGCGGCGATCTCGCGCGAACTGGTGGATATCCAGTCGACGGGTGACGCATGACACGAGGCAGGGGAAGCATTCTCGGCCAGTTCGTGCCGCACAGAATCGAAATGATTGAATCGCCCGCATGGCGAGCGCTTTCACTGTCGGGCCGCCGCGTTGTGGACCGCATCGAAATCGAACACGGACACCACGGCGGCAAAGACAACGATCGGCTGCCTGTCACCTTCGACAACTTCACGAACTTCGGCATCAGCCACAAATCCGTCGCGCCGGCTATTCGTGAAGCGCAGGCACTTGGGTTTGCTAGGATCACAGAGCGCGGGCGGCCGAGCGAGTCTGACTTCGGTCGTCATCCCAATAAGTTTGGGCTGACTTATCTCCCGGTTCGTCGCGGCTCCCGCTGGCACGACCCGACCGACGAGTGGAGGCAAATCAAAACCTTGGAGGAGGCGGAAAAGATCGCCCAGGAAGCGCGCGCAGCAAAGGACGAACGGGCAGTCGCTAAGGCGAAGGGCAAGTCCAAGAAATCCGGCTCTCAAAAATCGTTTGCCGGGGGTGAAAAAATCCTCGCTACAGGGGGAAAAAATCACCCTGAAGTCACCGAGTCCCCAGGGGGAAAAAATCACCCCACTGTTACAGGGGGAAAAAATCACCCTACTATCTATATCTCGGGTGAGGGTGAGGCAGCATGACAGAGCACGCCCGCACCCTACGAGCCTTCCGGGCATTGGGTACGGCCCTGCGCGGGGCAGTCGCCGAGTCCCGGGCCGCCTACGAGTTCGGCGCCAACTCCTACAGCTATTCCTGCCTAAGCGCCTGCTTGGCCGCTGAGCTGGCGCTCGAAGACTTGTGCGCCGCTATGGAAAGCGATTTCGCAAACCAAACTACATTAGAAGGAGCAGACCATGATTGAAGACGGGCGGGCATTCGGCACCACCCTGGCGCTAAAGCACATTCTCGCGCTGCTCGAGCGAAAGGGCATCCTCGGCCACGCAGAGATCACTAGTGCTCTGGACGGTACCTTGGGCGAACTTTCATCGCTGAAGGCACGGCTCGAACCCGAGCAATGGGCCATCGCAGGCAGGGCTATCGGATACCTGTACGTTAGATCGATGGACCCCGAGGGCCTTTAATCGCAGTCCTGCCCCGCCTTTTGCTGGGACGGTGCTTGCTCCGCCTCACCGGCCGTCATTTTCTTTGACTGTTCGGAAGGCGCGGGACGGGTCTGCTCGACCGTTCCTGCCGTCTTATCCGGCGCTTGCGAGGAGGGTGCAGGCTCGATCTTCTTTGATTGCTCGGCAGCGGTGGGCTGGCTCTGCATCTGGCGCTGCGCGTCTTCCGACGACGTTGCGGTATTCTCTGCGGCTTTGCTCATCGACGATGTCGGTGGATGCTCCTTGGAATCAGCTCCTGTGGAACCAGTGGTTTGTCCGGTATAGCCCGGGACATTTCCTGATCCTGCATCGCGGCTCGCCATGTTGCAGGGACCGGCATACACAGCACTGCTGAAGGCGAGCACCGCACCCACGATCGTAAGTCTGTTGATCATAGCCCTTCTCCTGAGCTGGACTCTGGACGATTGAACAAAAGTAGGAGCCGTCTGTTCCGCGCGTGAAGCCTGCGGCGCGGCATCTTCCCGAGCCCGAATCGCGCTAGGGGTGGTTCATGAAACTGACCGCCGAACGCCCTTCGCCAATCCGCGAGCCGCCGCCCGCAAGCAGGAACAAGTGCAATCGGCGGCGATTGTGCTCTCCAAAAGAGGAGCGCTGCGCCATGAAGTCGATTATCCTAGCTGCCACCGCCTGCATCGTCCTGACGTCCTCGGCGAGCGGCCAGGGTGGCGGAGGCGGTGGGGCTGGCAGCGCCGGCGGAGCTAGTGCGACCAGCGGCGGGACCAATCAAACAACGACGACTGGCGGAACGAACCAATCACCTTCTGCGCCGCCCGCGACCAACACTTCTCCCGGCATGACTACCGGCACTGACGACACCAATTCGCACGCGCCACCCGGCTCCCCGGCAGCTCGACAGGCGGAGCGAAATAAGGGCGCAGCTGGCATACTCCCGAACGGGGCGCCCAGTGGTTCGACCAGCATAGAGGGCTCGCCCAAGTAGCCGATTGAGCCGGGAAAGTAGTAGCGGCGCCGATTAAGTCCCGATGCCCGTGTCGCCCCCAACGAATGGGAGCACGTCCATGAGTACAGCAGTCGGCAATGAGCAGTTCAAACAGGAGCTACGCGCTCTGGTCGATAGGCACATCACGCCGTCTAGCACCTTTTTCGACTACTACTGCATCGCCGAAGAACTGGCGAACGAAGTGGAGCGGCTGGGACTGGAGATCGGGATATTCTCGGACGCGGAGGTCCTTACGGCAGCGCGAACGCTCCAGCATTGAACGGCCCTATCCGACATGGGGGCCTGAGAAACCGACATCGGGGCCTGAGAAAAAAGGGGTCTCGACCCCGGGGAGGAAGTCGAGACCGTGGAGGCATAACCACTCGCCGGGGATCATACCGGCATGGCCGATCCTGCAAAGCCTCTGTGTTCGTTCGATGGCCGCCTCCAGCGACGGCGCGGGAGCTATGGCTAAGAATCCGCTTGGGATCGCAACTCAACTGCTTTTACGGCGGCGCTTGACCAACCAATACACGCCGTAGCCTGCCGCGAGAAGCGGAAGACCTGCGCCCGCAATTGGCCCGGGGGCTCCGTGCGCATCACCGCCTTTTTTGATTTGGCCGGGCGCGTTCTCGCAATTCCCATTCCCGTTGCAAGCGAACGCGATCGGCGAACCAATCGTCAGAACGAAGGTCACAGCGGCCGCGGACAATACGCCTGAGATCAGCTTCATCGATTTTCTCCCCTGTCTCTCGGCCAAGCAACCGAGATTATTATACCGCGATATAAATGATTTTAAACACAATTAAATGATGTCTAAATGGTTCCACCACGATGTTTTCGGGCAGCGGCGGCATCACCGAGGCCCCAATGCGTCCGTGCTTCTGGGAAAAAATTTCCTGCACCCTCCCTGCGCGCGGCCGCCGGCGTGTCACCTTTGAGGTCTGCCTCGGGGCACCGGCGGCCGCTGCGGGGTCGTGTCGGCCCGCATGCCCACATAACGCGCCTACTAGGCGATGGTTGCAGCTTGGCCGCAGCGGTTCAGGGTCTATACCGAAAACCCACCCAAAAATGACGAGTGATGAGCACGGACATCGTTGACGAATTTGCTCGGTGAAAGTCCATACACAAGACAGTTGTTTTCGGTATGGTTTCGGGTATGATGCAGCGTCAAGTTTGGAGGCTGCAGTCATGGCAAAGCGAGTTGGCGTTTATCTGCGGGTCAGCAC